>NZ_JVOR01000092.1:0-54024 GCF_001054715.1 Acinetobacter sp. 243_ASPC
TTATGAGCCCGACGAGCTACCAGACTGCTCCATCCCGCATCAACACACACTTTGTGTGGCAAAAAGTTTGCACCAAGATTTTTAACATCTTAGCCTGTTGTGTGTCTCACAAACAGTGCAACTTTTCTGGTGAAGCGAACTATAGAGAGTTAAACCCACCCTGTCAACCAATGATTCCGATTATTCAGCTTTACACTCACCAAACGCCCAATTATCGAACAACACCGCACAATTTACACTCAAAATCGAGATTTTCCATCTGACAAGCACACATTTTCTTGGTGTTAAGGATGTTGGGGGCTATTTCGGGTTTTGATTTATTTTGATGTGTAATTCTTAAGATCAGATCCCGTTACACGGCGCATCATCTTCTGATCGGCACCCAACAAGAAATTAGGGTTATATTTTTAATTTACACAAACAAAAAAAGGTATCTTATAAAAGATACCTTTTTTTAATCTCAGGATGTTCGTATTCAATGCGACTCCTTCAACTGCTGCATACACCAATCATCAAATGACTTGAAGATTGGTGCGGAAGGGGGGACTTGAACCCCCACGCCCGAAAGCACTACCACCTCAAGGTAGCGTGTCTACCAATTCCACCACCACCGCAGCTTGTGGCAGGAATTCTAGTCGCTTCTTACACAAAAATAAAGAGCAATTTTCAATTATTGACTCGACTTAGGTGCATTTGGCGAAGTTTCAGGCGTTGTTGCAGGAGCTGAGTTCGTTGTTTGTACAGATTTTAAGCTATAAGCATCTGTAGTTTGTTTTTTCGCAAAGACGGCCAAGCTTAAACTGGTCACAAAAAACAATGCCGTTAAGATTGCCGTCACGCGGGTCAGGAAGTTACCTGAACCTGAAGCACCAAATACGGTTGCAGCACCGCCGCCACCAAAAGATGCACCGGCATCAGCGCCTTTACCGTGTTGAATCAATACGAGACCAATAATCATAACGGCCAAGATGATATGTACAACCAACACAAATGTATGCATGCTGACCTCCTATTGTTGTGTTTGGGCAAATGCCTGAGCGATTTGATAAAATGATTCGGCATTGAGGGAAGCCCCGCCAACCAAAGCGCCATTGATATCAGCGCAGGCCGCCAACTCTACTGCATTCTCAGGTTTAACACTACCACCATAAAGTAACGCAATTTGTGCGCCTGCTGGGGTAATCTGACATAAACCTTCACGAATTTTGGCATGAATGGCTTGCGCATCTTCTGGTGATGCCGTCCGCCCTGTTCCAATTGCCCAAATTGGCTCGTATGCAATCACGATTTGCGACTGCCATTGCTCGGCACTAACCACAGAGGCGATATCACAGATTTGCTGCAACACCACTTGCTCAGCCTGCCCTTGCTCACGCTGTTCAAGGCTTTCACCGACGCAATAAATCACCGTCATACCTGCTTGTAAGGCATGCGTCATTTTTTGTTTTAAAATTTCAACCTGGTCACCGAGCAGTTCGCGACGCTCAGAGTGCCCGATCAAAACATACTGAATCTGACTGTCGGTAAGTAAATCTGCACTGACCTCGCCAGTATAGGCGCCTGTGCCAGCAAATCGTGAGACGTCTTGGGCAACGGTTGCCACTGCACGGTTCGCACTGGCCAGCTCGCTTTGAATACGCGTCAAGGCGATTGAGATTGGCGCCACACCAATATGACAGTGCTGCTCAGAAATTGGCTGTTGCTTTAATAAATCTTTAAATTGTTGTACAAGTTGAATGGCAGTAGATTGTTGAGGATTCATTTTCCAATTGCCGACAACCCAAGGAATAATAGTCGAGCCCGACATATTGCTAACCTTTCTTCAAAAATGCAGCTCATTCTACACGGATTTTAAGCGAAATTAGAACGATTTCTTTTACATCGCATGTGTAAAGCGATCGACCTTTTAGCACCATAATTGTTAGATACAAGACAATTCAACAATTCCCAGTAACAAAATAGACGCGTTGTTGTATGGAAAGCTGGCTGTACAGGGTGGTATTTTTTCTGTGGCGCCGTATAATTTTCTATATACAAATTATAATGATATCAATGTTACAAGGCAGTCCCATGTCATTAGTTACCGCATCACCTAAATTTTCAGGATTCATTCGGCGCCTTGTCGAAGAAGGTCATATTGATGCACACGACATGCAAATGGCTCAAGAGAGCGCCAAAAAAAACAAGCAAGATATTGTTCCTTATTTGATCGACCATTATGCCATTACCCCGATCACCATTGCTGAAACCATCTCGGTCGAGTTTGGCGAACCGCTATTTGATCTGGATGTTTTTGATCCTGCGCTGATTCTCAAAGATCGTATCGATGAAAAGCTGATTCGCAAGTATCGTGTAATGCCGTTGGTTCATCGTGGGCATGTGCTCTATGTCGCGACCTGCAATCCGACCAATCTTGAAGCGATGGATGCCATCCGTTTTAACAGCAAACTCAAAGTCGAACCGATTATTGTAGAACACGATAAGCTTGAGCGACTGTTAAACGAATATTTCCCCGAAGATAGCCGTTTTAACTTTGACACCGAAGATTTTGATCTGGATCTGGAGGTGAATTCCCCCACTTCAGATGACGACGACGATGAAGAAATCAGTAAAGATGAAGCCCCGGTGGTCAAATACATCAATAAATTACTGATTGATGCCATTCGTATGAATGCATCAGACTTACATTTTGAACCTTATGAAAAAATGTATCGGGTCCGTTATCGGGTCGATGGTGTACTTCGTTTAATTGCAACACCACCCTTACAACTGGCTACCCGACTGGCCTCGCGTTTGAAAGTGATGTCTCAAATGGATATTTCGGAAAAGCGTGTTCCGCAAGATGGTCGTATTAAACTGAAACTGTCGAAAACCAAAACCATCGATTTTCGGGTCAACTCCCTACCGACCCTATTTGGTGAAAAGATTGTACTGCGGATTCTGGATCCTGCGAGCGCGATGCTGGGTATCGATGCACTGGGCTACGAGCCTGAGCAAAAAGCATTGTTTACCGAAGCGCTGAATCGACCACAAGGCATGCTGCTGATTACCGGCCCTACGGGCTCGGGGAAAACCGTATCGATGTATACCGGCTTAAATATTCTCAATACCGAACATGCCAATATTTCTACCGCCGAAGACCCAGTCGAGATTAATCTTGAAGGTATTAATCAGGTCAATGTAAATCCCAAAGTCGGCCTGACCTTTGCTGCGGCATTACGCTCTTTTTTACGTCAAGACCCTGATATCATTATGGTGGGGGAAATTCGTGATTTAGAAACCGCAGAGATTGCCATTAAAGCGGCTCAAACCGGTCACTTGGTGATGTCGACACTGCATACCAATAACGCTGCCGAAACACTGACACGCCTGAGAAGCATGGGGGTGGCGACCTTTAATATCGCCACCTCGGTCAATCTGGTGATTGCGCAGCGCCTTGCCAGACGCCTGTGTAATCAGTGTAAACGGCGTATCGACGTGCCACGTGCCAGTTTACTCGAAATGGGATTTACCGAAACCGATTTAGATGCTCCAGACTTTCAGATCTATGAACCGGTGGGGTGTAAAGAATGTCGGGAGGGCTACAAAGGACGTGTGGGCATTTATGAAGTCATGAAAATTACACCAGAAATCTCAAGAATTATTATGCAAGACGGCAATGCACTTGAAATTGCAGCAGCCGCTGAACAGCTTGGATTTAGCAACTTACGCCGTTCTGGCTTAAAAAAAGTGATGCAGGGGGTCACATCGTTACAGGAAGTCAATCGTGTGACGAATGAAGAATAACGGGGCAAAGCAAGGATCATCTGATGGCAGCAAAAAAAGTACAAACAGTGCCCACTTTCGCGTATGAAGGTGTTGATCGCAAGGGGATCAAACTCAAAGGAGAGCTTTCTGCCCGCAATATGGCATTGGCCAAAGTCACCTTGCGTAAACAAGGCATTACCATTCGAACCATTCGTGAAAAGCGCCGCAACCTGCTTGAAGGACTATTTAAGAAAAGAGTTAAACCGCTCGATATCACGATTTTTACTCGCCAGTTGGCAACCATGATGAAAGCAGGTGTGCCGCTGGTTCAGGCCTTTGAAATTGTCGCTGAAGGCTTGGATAATCCTGCCATGCGCGAGGTGGTACTCGGACTCAAAACAGATGTCGAAGGAGGCAATACTTTTGCTGGTGCGCTACGTAAATATCCGCAGCACTTCGATAATCTGTTTTGCTCCCTAATTGAGTCGGGTGAACAATCGGGTTCGCTTGAAACCATGCTAGAGCGAGTTGCGGTATATAAAGAAAAAAGTGAAGTATTGAAGCAAAAAATCAAAAAAGCCATGAAGTATCCGGCCATGGTGATTGTGGTCGCGATCGTGGTGACCATTATTTTGATGGTGAAAGTGGTTCCGGTATTTAAAGATTTATTTACCTCATTTGGCGCCGACTTACCAGCCTTTACCCAGATGGTGGTGAACATGTCCAACTGGATGCAGTCTTACTGGATATTGCTCATTTTCATTATCGGTGCGGTGATTGCTGGCTTTTTAGAGGCACGTAAACGCAGCAAAACTTTTCGTGATCGTCTAGATCAACTCGTGCTTCGTCTGCCGATTGTGGGTGATCTGGTCTATAAAGCCATTATTGCCCGTTATAGTCGTACCCTTGCCACCACTTTCGCAGCGGGTGTTCCACTGATTGATGCGCTGGCATCTACCGCAGGTGCAACCAATAACAGTATTTATGAACGTGCTGTGCTTAAAATTCGTGACGATGTATCTACAGGCCAGCAGCTTCATTTTGCCATGCGAGTGTCGAATCGTTTCCCCACGATGGCCATTCAAATGGTGGCCATTGGTGAAGAATCCGGGGCACTAGATGAAATGCTGGACAAAGTTGCCAATTATTATGAAAGTGAAGTCGATCACGCGGTAGACGGACTTACATCGATGATGGAACCCTTGATTATGGCAATTCTGGGCATTTTAGTGGGTGGTCTGGTGATTGCGATGTATCTTCCGATTTTCCAAATGGGTTCAGTGGTGTAATGTCTGATATCTTCTCATATTTTATTACCAATTCGACTGCGCTTTATCTCGTGATTGGTATCTTAAGCCTGTGTATTGGCAGCTTTTTAAATGTGGTGATCTACCGCACACCCAAAATGATGGAGCAGGAATGGACACAAGAATGCCAGTTGTTGCTGCATCCAGAACAGGTCGTAATTGAAACCGAAAAGCTCAGTCTAAGTTCACCTGCATCTTCATGTCCGCATTGTCGTGCGCCAATTCGCTGGTATCACAATATTCCAGTGCTAAGCTGGCTGGCTCTACGCGGGAAATGTCATGCGTGTGACCACCCGATTACAATCCGCTACCCCGCCATTGAAGTGCTTACGCTGCTGACCTCACTGACTGTGCTGATGGTTTTGGGGCCAACGCTTAAAATGTTGTTTGGGCTAGTGCTCACTTGGATGTTAATTGCGCTGACCTTTATCGACTTTGATACTCAGCTTTTACCAGATCGCTATACCCTCACCCTTGCAGGATTAGGCTTGGCCATCAATAGCGCGCATGTGTATGTTTCTCCCAATGAGGCCATCTGGGGCTATGTCATCGGCTTTTTGTGTTTATGGGTGGTGTATTACCTGTTTAAACTGCTCACCAAAAAAGAAGGCATGGGATACGGTGATTTCAAACTACTGGCAGCGCTGGGGGCTTGGATGGGGCCGCTAATGCTGCCGCTGATTGTGCTGTTGTCGTCGTTTGTGGGGGCGATTATTGGTGTTGTACTTTTGCGTATTCGCAAGCAAAATCAGCCTTTTGCATTTGGTCCCTTTATTGCCATTGCGGGCTGGATTGCCTTTTTATGGGGAGATGCAATTATGCGGGTATATTTAGGAGGATGAGCATGCCGTACATCGTGGGGCTTACAGGTGGAATCGGAAGTGGTAAATCGGCTGCCAGCCAATGGTTTGAACATCAAGACATTCATGTGGTCGATGCCGATGTGGTCGCACGTGAAGTTGTGCAACCGGGACAACCCGCACTGGAAAAAATTGCACAGCACTTTGGTGACTGGGTTTTGCAGGCAGACGGTCAACTGGATCGCCGCGCCTTACGTGACTATATTTTTCAGCATCCGGAGGCACGCCAACAGCTCGAAGCCATTACCCACCCTATCATCCGACAATCGATTTTGTCGCAGTTGCAACAGGCACAGAGTGCGTATGTGATTCTGGTTTCGCCGTTATTGTTTGAAACCGGTCAAGATCGAATGACCCATCGCAATCTGCTGGTCGATGTGAGTGAAGCCACCCAACTGAAAAGAGCCAGCCAACGCGATGCGCAATCGACCGAACAGATCCAGAAAATTATAGCCACACAAATGCCGCGTTCTGAAAAATTAAAACGCGCAGATGATGTGGTACACAATGAAGGTACGCTCGATGAGCTGTATGAGCAATTGATGCGTTTACACACCGATTATTTAACACGCTCGCCTGATTGATTTTTCTGCTTTTCAAGCTCTCGGGTGAGCGTGTCTTTCAAGCGCCAGCGCCACGGCTGCAACGCGCCTATTCCCATTCCAATTAGACCAAACAAAAGCGATAGACTCAGCGGCTCATGAAGTAAGGGAACAGCAATCAATGCCGCCAAAAATGGCGCCAAGTTGACGATACTGCCCGCTTTAAACGCACCTAAACGTTCAATCGCGGCAATATAGGTCAGTGTGGCCAAAATCACCACAAATACGCCATGGAACAGCCCCTGCACCACTAAGTGAAGCGGCTCAACCTGATTAAAATGTTTGGGCAGAAACAACGCATAAACGGGTAAATAAAATAATGTCGACCAGATGGCTACGCTGGTCATGGCATGCCATGCACTCAGCTTCCATTGCTTGAGCAAGATGGTAAAAACTCCCCACCACATTGCGCTACATACAAAAAGCACATCACCAACGCCAAAACCACTATGATTTTGGCGAAGCATCAATACGCTCATCAGGCCAATTGAAGCCAGAATAATGCAAAAGCTCAGCCATGTATGGCGGTCAAAGGGCTGCCCGAACAGCACAAAGGCTGCAATGGCTGTCCATAACGGCATGGTGCCATTTAAAAAAATCGCGGCATGTGCGGCGGGTGCATACAAAAACGCACTATAAACCGTCAGGCAATAGCCCACACCGCCAATCAGCGCCAAAATCATGGCTTTGGGCTGCCATAAAAAGGCCCAGTCTTTTTTGTAGATCAGTATAGGCATCAACAGGCAAAAGGCGATTGCAAAACGAATTGCCACAATGTCCCAGGCACTGATATGCCACTGGGCATTGAGTCGAGAAAAAATCGTGAAGCCACCCCAAATACACATGGTAATGGCCACATAACCGTACCCTTGTAATCTGGGTGACATGGCAATCTTTAACCTTTGACAATGCCGAATTTAACGCTTAAACCAAACGTTGACGGCAGGCCTCATAGAGCGCCATTCCTGTGGCTACACTCACGTTTAAACTTTGAAGATTTCCCGACATTGGGATATACACGGTTTGGTCACATTGCGACTGCGTGATCGGACGTAAACCCGTATCTTCAGCCCCCATCACAATGGCAACGTTTCCAGAAAAATCACACTCTTGTAAAGGTAATGCTTTTTCATCCAGCATAGTGCCCACAACTTTGACAAAGAACTGCGCTTTAATGTGCGCCAATGTACGTGCCAAATTGGTAACCTGAATAAACTTCACTTTTTCTGCGCCACCAGCAGCGACTTTACGTGCAGTGGGTGTGAGTCCGGCAGAACGGTCACGCGGAACAATCACCGCCACCACGCCCATCGCCGCCGCCGTACGGATACATGCACCAAGGTTATGCGGATCGGTGACCTGATCGAGAGCCAAAAGCAAGGCATTGTCTTGCTGCTCGAGCAATTGATCTAAGTCTTTTTCATTTAACACCGGATGTGGGCGTACCGCAGCCACCACGCCTTGATGAAACGGCAAACCAGCCAGTTTTTCCAAGCTGTCACGGCTGGCTTTTTGTACACTAATCCCAAATGGTTCGGCCAGCTCTAAAATTTTTTGCAAGCGCTGATCATCTCGGCCTTTGAGTGTAAACAGGGTCAAAACCCGCTCAGGCTCCAACTCCAACAATGACTCCACCGAATGAACGCCATAATAATATTCTGGTTTAGCCATGGTGACCCTCTAAAAGCACAGATAAAAAAATAAAATCCTGTAAAGCCAGCTTCACAGGATTTTTTAACGCGACCATTTTAACTGATTTAACAGCCGATGAGTTAGCCTTCTAAATGACAAACGTAATCTAATACGTCGTCAGTTTCGATTTTAAATAGGCTATTTCCAGGCACATAAAACGATTGTCCGGCACGGAACAATTCACTTTCAGTATTATCGGCAATTTTTACGCGACATTCGCCAGAGATAATTTCCATACGCTCAGGAACATGGGTTTCAAATGTTAGTGGCTGTTCAGTCGGTAATATCACACCTAATGTTTTTTTTGTACCGTCTTCAAACTGAACGGTGTGACTGATGCATAAACCACCAAAATATACATTTGATTTTTTAATCACACTCACGTGATCAAATTGAGTAGAACTCATGCGTACGTCTCCAAAAAATGTCGCATTTATATGAGGTAATGACAGATGTAGTTTAATTGTGGCGAAATAACTAATCAATCAGTTTTAAACAGGATAAATCTGCAAATTCCATGCCTTTACACGGATCTGCGCCGCATATAATTCTGGCAAATGTAAATCGATTGATCCAGATTCATCCACCGTGGCGCGGTACTGACACACAATTTGCTTTTTATTGTTGTATAAAATCCATTGGATTTGACGGGCCATTGAATCAGGCACAGTTACGTTGACCACTGCACTCGATTCATTCATTCCCACATGCGCGTGTCGGGTCAGTGTTACTGGCGTATCTTGCTTTTGATCGCCTGGAAATGCTTCGGCAGAAGGGTCAAATCCATATCGATCATGGGTCATAACACTCTGACATAAGGTTGGCCAGATACAATAACGTAAAAAATGCTGATCCATGACCCGCGTATTTAGATAACGTCCGGAATGAATATAATCACTAATCAAAGCTTCAACCTGATGAAAAACACCTGTACATCCACCCCACATCCCCGCCAAGATTAATTCGGTGTGCGAATAGTAATCTCGCATAAGGTGAAACCAGCGGTCACTGTCCAGCCATTGCTGAACGGCTGCAACCTCTCGTGGTGAAATCAGTGAATCGGCATCGCGGATTAAAAAGCGTTTGACTTGCGGATCGTCCATCACCAAAAAGCGCCAGAACAACCCTGAAATCTGAGCCTGAGTCTCGGTCACTTTAATGAGCTGTGCACCATGCTGGCTTAATCGCTGCAAAATGGGCGTCGGCACTGAATCATCGACATAAAAGCGGCAGCGCCAATTTGGATAGAGTTCTTTGGCTCGAATAACATTTAACACTGCGGTTTCACAATAACGCGGATGATCTCCAAATAATGAAAATGAAATAATATTCTGGTTAGGATTTTCTGCCAGAAAGCGTTCGGGTGCTGCTTGTGGCAGTGTCAATTTTGGTTCTTGGCTTGCCTGTTGCTGTTTACGCTCAATAGCAAGACGGCCAAAGTGCTGCATGTCTTGCGCGCGGTTAAGCGCAAAACAGACTTCACAGAGTCCGTCATAAATATTGGGGTCGACAGATCCGTTGCTTAACGTAATGGCATGCTGATAATGCGCATAAGCATCTAAATAACGCTTTAACTGAAGTTCTGTATAGGCCAAATCCATGTAGGCCACCGGATGCTGAGGTACAAGATCAATCACCTGCCGTACCAGCTCATAGGCCCGCTGATAATCTGCTGCCGCACTTGCACGACGAAATTGTGCCGATAGTGCTGCAAGCTGTTGATTGAGCTGCGCCAATTTTTTTGGCGATTGCGCGCTTTTTTGTACAGGTTTAGGTAAGGGAAGACGTATTTTCATTTTCTGACTGACAAATCTTGCTATTCTTATAATGGACTTAGAATAACGAATCTCTTGTGACAAGTCCAAAAGTTCACTATCTTAAACATCTTAAACAAAAAACTCTTGGCGCCTTGGATGCGTTTATGCTGACACATTTAACTCTTATCAATTTTGCTTTGGCCGATCACCTTGCCTTGGATATTGAACACGGATTTAACGTTCTGACCGGGGAAACAGGGGCTGGAAAATCATTGCTTTTAGATGCCTTATCAGCAAGTTTGGGCGAGCGTACCGACACCAATTACGTGCGCTATGGGGCAGAAAAAGCCGATATCACCGCAACCTTCAGTTATCGCGAACACAGCGCAGAGGCCGAATGGCTCAAAGAGCATGAACTCGATGATGACTCCGGTGAAATTCATTTGCGTCGCGTCATTTTCGCCACTGGCCGGAGCAAAGCCTGGATTAACGGCCGCCCGAGCAGCTTGTCTGAACTACGTGAGTTGGGGCGCTTGCTGGTACAACTGTATAGTCAGCATAGTCAGCAACAATTACTTGAACCGCCCTATCCCAAACACTGGCTCGATCGTTACTACAACTTTTACACGCCCGCACATGCAGTAAAACAGGCCTACAATGACTGGCAAAATACTATTCGTCAGCATCAAGCGGCACTAGATGCACAGGCCACCCGCCAGCAGCGCATCGCCACACTGGAATTACAAATTGAAGAACTTGAAGACATAGTCGCAATCGACTACAAAGAGCTTGAACAAGAATTTGATCGACTGAGTCATCATGAACATATCATGCAAGATTGTAGCTATGGTCTAAATTTACTCGATGAGGCTGAGCCGAATATTACCCAAGAATTGGCCTCTTTACTGCGTCGGCTTGAGTCACATGCTGGTCGTAGTGAGCAGTTGTCTGAAATTTATAATTCATTGCTCAATGCACAAAGTGAAATCGACGATGCCACGGCCAATTTACGCCAGTTTATCGACCGCCAAAGCTTCGATCCAGAACGTATGGAAGAACTCAACAGTACCTTGGAAGTCTTTCATCGTCTGGCCCGTAAATATCGCACACAGCCTGAACAGCTCAAACAGGATTATGCACAATGGCAACTTGAGCTAGATCAATTACATCAACTTGAAGACCCTGAAACACTGGCCGAGCAAGTCGACATTGCCCATCAGGAATTCTTGGAAAAAGCTGAATATCTGGATCAGATCCGTCGTGAAGCCGCACAACCACTGGCCAAACAGCTGACCGAGCAAGTGAAACCTTTAGCCTTGCCTGAGGCACATTTCGAATTTAAGTTTGAACCGCTGGAGCAACCGTCTGCCGAGGGCTTAAGCTTCATTCAACTACTCTTTACAGCAAATAAAGGGATTCCACCCCAACCGCTTGCGCGTGTGGCATCAGGCGGCGAGTTATCGCGCATCGCCTTGGTGATGCAAGTGATGAATGCGGAGAAAACCGAAGCCGAAGTCTTGGTCTTCGATGAGATTGACGTGGGTATTAGCGGCGGCACAGCCGAAGTGGTCGGACGACTACTGGCCGATCTGGCGCAGCATGTGCAGTTACTGTGTATCACCCATCAGGCCCAAGTGGCCGCTCAATCCGATCAACATCTGCTGGTCAAGAAACAACAAACCGACCCCGCCAGCAGCACCATCATCGAACTAGATGAACAACAACGCGTTCTTGAACTGGCCCGAATGTCTGGCGGTGTGGAAATTAATGAAACCACGTTACAGCACGCCAGACAGTTAAGACAGCTTAAATTCCAGCATGCCTAGAGATTTGGTCATAGAAATAAATCATGGAAAATGATTGGCGAAATCCATTTACTCTTGTATGTTGATAAGAAGAATCTATCTTTCAAAGCGACCGATTTAAAGGAGAAGCGTCTAGGTGACCAAACAATATTTGACACACCGTTGTCTGATTGCCCCTCCAGAAATGGCCGATGATTTTTTCGCAAATACCGTGATTTATCTGGCACGTCATGATGGTGATGGTGCTCAGGGCCTGATCATCAACCGGCCGTCGGGCATTCAGGTTCGTGAGTTACTCAATGATCTGGACATCGATGCCGATCACGTACAGCCGCATGAAGTTTTGCAAGGTGGGCCATTGCGCCCGGAGGCTGGTTTCGTGTTACATACCGGTCAACCCGTATGGCACTCCTCGATTGCAGTAGGCGAAAACCTATGCATTACCACCAGTAAAGATATTTTGGACGCGATTGCGCATAACGAAGGGGTTGGCCGCTATCAAATTGCGCTGGGTTATGCCAGCTGGACAAAAAACCAGCTTGAAGACGAGATCTCTCGTGGCGACTGGCTGGTCTGCGACGCCGATATGGATCTGATTTTTAACTTACCTTATGACGAACGTTGGGACGCTGCGTATAAAAAACTCGGCGTCGACCGGAACTGGTTATCATCCGAGATTGGTCATGCCTGATATTTCTACACACAGCATGATTATGGCATTCGATTTTGGCACTCAAAAAATGGGAATTGCCATTGGCCAGGCGGCCATCGAAAGCAGCACGCCTTTGGCCCTCTTTCCCATGAAAGACGGCATTCCCAACTGGGAGCAACTGCTTAAAATCGTTCAGGAGTGGAAACCCACATTATTTTTGGTGGGCTTGCCACTGAATATGGATGATAGTGAGTCGGAGCTTTCAGCACGCGCACGTAAGTTTGCCAGACGCTTACGCCATCAAACCAATATCATCACATGGATGGTCGATGAACGTTTAACCACGCGTGAAGCACGCGATGAACTCGATCATTACCACAGTCAGGGGCGCGCCAAAGGGGTGGCGGCCGATAGTCTGGCTGCGGGACTACTGATTCAAAGCTGGTATCGCAACCCGACAGGTATCACGCCTTAATAATGAGGCTCCACATTTTGAGGAGCCTTTTTTTAAGACTTACTTTTGCTGTTCAGACTCGACAATACTGACTGTCGCAGTGCGCCCAGCCACAAACGCCAGTGGATTGTGAGGCGCTTCATCAAGTACGATTTTGACCGGTACACGCTGTGCCAGACGGACCCAAGTAAAAGTCGGATTGACATTGGCCAGCAAGGTTGAACTGGTCGAACGCTCGCGATCTTCAATGCCCGATGCAATCCCCTGAACATGACCTTTGATTTTTTGATCATCTCCCATCAACTGGATCACGGCTTTGTCGCCTACATGAATGTGATTGAGTTTGGTTTCTTCGAAATATCCCACCACATAGAGCTGCTTACGGTCGACCAAGGCGGCTACTGCGTCCCCCGTCTTAACGTAATTTCCCACCTGTAAATCGAAGTTAGACAAGGTGCCATCTGCTGGTGCCACCACCTGTGAGCGATTCAGATTGAGCTGCGCCAGATTTAAATTACTTTGGGCCACATCAATCAACGATTTTTGTTCCGTAATGGTAGCTTCGGCCTGTTCAATAGATGCTTTCATCTGCGCAATCTCGGCACGTGACTGATCACGTGTGGCATAGACCTGATCTTGTTCCTGCTTGGAAATTGCACCATCGAGCAAACTTGAATAACGCGCTGCATTTTTTTCGGCTAAAGCCATATTAGCTTGAGTCTTGGCTAAATTGGCCTTTGCCGCAATCAGGTTGGCTTGTGACTGTGCCAGCCCGGCTTTGGCCTTGGCCAAATCTGATCGTGCCTGTTCAACATCGAGTTGCTGACGCGCCACATCGATTTTAAATAGCACCTGCCCTTTCTTGACGCTCTGGTTATCGTGCACCAAGACTTCAGTGACCAGTCCTGATACATCTGAAGACACCTGAACCACATCGCCACGCACTCGCCCGTCACGTGTCCATGGCGAGGCATTGTAGTAATTCCATAAATGCACAATCACAAAAACCGCGACAATCACCATGATCAGTGTGACCACGGGTCGAACGAATTTGCGTAAATCTACCTTACTCATTGCGTTGTTCCAATTTCACTTAGTAACGATGCTGTCATCGACCAAACTGCCAAAGAAAAATCCAGTGCATGCCCATCAACAGGATGATGTATAAACACAGGTTAAACACACCGGGGAATCCAATCCAGCCTGCTGCAATGAGGCGGTCGGTTCCACGCGTTACGATTTTAAAGGCGATAAAGGCACAAATGGCCTGAATCAGAAAGCTCGGAAAGTACACCCCGTATGCATTAAACTCACCCATTGCTTTCCCCTTTAGACATCAGCGCGGCTGGTTTATTCTGCTGCGCATGAAAAATACTGCTTCGGATGTTGTTCATACTCACTTCAATACGCTGTTTTAAGCTGAGGTTCGGCTCATTTACCAATACCATTTCAATCTGTTGTATTTGTGCCAGTAATTTCTCTTGCAAAGCCTGTGGTGTTTCTAATTGTTTTTCCTGCTCTTTAAAGCCACGATCGAGTAACTGTTGAAAACGAAATAACGCCCGTTTTAACTCGGTAGAGCCTGTATCACCGTGCAGTACTTCAGCAATACGGCTCAAATTCACCACAGCACTGGCTTCAATCAGCGCACGATTCATCGCCTGCTTCAGCTCATCAGACTGCACCATTTTGGTATTTAAAATACCAATGCGATCAAGCATGCTGCGTAAATGAACCCGAAAGCGAACCCCATAAGGCAAATATAAAGCTTCGCGCATTGCTTTATAATGTAACGCCAAAATGCGTGTGGCACTGGTCTCGGGAGACATCGCACGAATAAACTGGATCGCTAAAATTGAAATAATCGGCCCCATCACGCCTGCCATGGCCGTGTCCATGAGCACTACCGCATTGGTTGCATAATGGTTTTGCAAATTCAAGCTCATCACAAAGTTAATCAGCATCGGCAGTGCCAATCCCATCAATGCAGGCTGCGGAAACATCGACAGCAAATAAATGGCCATCGGTGCCAGTACAAAGGCCAGTTGCCAAAATTCTTTCACTTCCGGCATGATGATAAAGGCATAAAACACCGTTAACACGGCCGATAAGATCGATCCTTTAATAAATAGCTTAAGCGCAGGCACAGGATTATCGAGCGTCGATAAAATACAGGCACTCACCGCTGTGAGCTGCGCCATCATATAACCGGCATGCCAGCCGCTATAAATCCAGAGCAAAAACGAGGCGGCCGTTGCAATACCTGCTGCAATCGAGCTGCGCACAGCAATCCCGTGATCACGATGTAAACTTGGATATTGTGTCGTGAGCGCTGCAATCCGATCCGGAATGCGTTTATCGCCCCGCTGGATACGCGTCCAGAGGAGTTTGATGGTCATGACATTTTGAATAAAATGACGCACATCCATTTGAAAAGCCTGCAACATCACCCGTTGCGAAGGATGAATCAGCTCGAATAAGTGCTGAAAATCCGTTGTAAATTCGGCAGGTAAATGATCTAGCTGATCGTCTTGGATATCCTGCTGCTCACGCAAAAAGCGAACCACATGCGTATGCAGCTGCGGCAAAACCTGACGATAACGTAGATCCAGCTCATCCATTTGTGCGATACGCTCAGACATCGAGACCAGATTGGCCACAATCATGGTGATCTGGTGTAACAGCTCTTGCAACGGTTTGGTCATGCCTCGCAATTCGCCTCGTTCATAGGCCAAATGTACAGCCAAGCCATGAATATCGGAAGTATCACGTGCTACACCTGCCAGCAATTGCGTGTACTGACTGCTATGCTGTTCATCTGTCAAAATACGTTCGAATGCTTCGCGGGTATCGTCTAAAGTTTTTTGTACTCGGCGTTGCAGTTGTGTGCCCAGATGCGCTGGAAAAATTGTGGCAGAAACGACAGCACTACAAATTACCGCCACCGAAATTTCCAGAACACGGCTCAACGCCATATCAAAAACGCTATAAGTATCAATACTGTTGATCGAGCTACAGGCCACCATGGCGGTGGTGTATCCGGCCAGCATAAATACGTAGCTTCGCGGTGTACGATCGAGCAGGGAAATATACAAACACAGTGCAATCCAGAGCGACAACACGAAGGTAAACAGAATCGGCATATCGATCATATGCGGTGTGAGAAAGATCGCGACCGCACCACCAGCGACCGTACCCAATAAACGATACAGCGCTTTAGACGACACCATACCCGCATAAGGCTGTGCAATGATAATGACGGTGCCCGCGGCCCACATCGGATAAGTCAAATCCAGTGAAAAGGCAATATAGAGCGCGAGCATCATGGCGATAAAGGTTTTGACGGCAAAAATCAAATCCATTCGACTGGGCCGAAACGCCAAGATCTGTTTCCAAAGCATGAATATATCTCTACATCAGACACAGCGGTGCTCAACAACCCCACCACATGGCCTAGATCGAAAACGATAACGATGACTACAAATGTTTTACTATTGTTCTGACGAATCAAAATAATATTCAACATTTTTTAAAGGCGGTTGACCGCCTGATCTGGAGCAGGAAGATCCAGACCTTTAGATTCTTTCAGAGAAGAAGAAAGAGAAGAAAAACGCAAAAAACGACAATCAGAAATTTCTTGATTCGATATTTTGGTTCAAATATTGTTTCAAAAAAAACATAATACGTCAACAAAATATCTTATTATGATAATTAATATATTTTTATTGCACTTTTTTAGTTCAATTTTGGATAATTTAATCCTCTCAGTGAAATATCGCTGCAAGATGATAGGCAATTTGTTATAAAGAATCTTCGGTTCGTTTCCTCAGTATGATTTAGTGAAGTAGTTCATCATGGCGCTTTCAAGTTTTGGTAAGATATTGACAGTTCTCGACTTATTTTCGGTTCATCGTCCCGTCATTAATGTCGATACGATTTGTGATGAGCTGGGCTTGTCAAAACCGACGGGTTATCGCTATTTAAAGGAGTTGGTGTCGAGCGAAATTTTACAGCGCATCAGTGGTACTTCAGGTGACTATACGCTGGGCCCTAAAATTGCGGTCATGGATTATATTTCGCGTACCACCGACCCGATTGTACAAATCAGCAGCCCATTTATGCGCGAAATTGCCGAACGAACCGAACTGTGCTGCTTACTGACCCACTTGAACCGTGATTATTGTATCGATGTCCATCACGAAGTGTTTCGAAACGCCGACTTACTGTCTTATGGTCGTGGCTGTCCACGCCCGGTCTATATGGGGTCTTCACCTAAAGTCATTATGGCGCAGCTCAGCAAACGCCAGATTCAAGATTACTATCAGCGCTTTTCTAGCCAGTTGGCCGATGTCGATTTTGCCCATGACGAAGAAGGCTTCTTACAGCGCATGAAAAAAATCAAAAAAGATGGCTATTATATTTCTCACGGCGAGCTCAATCCGTTGGTAACCGGGCTTTCAGTTCCGATCAAATTTGCCAATAGCAAAGAATCGCCCATGGCGCTGACCTTGGTGGCCTCCAAAAATCGCTTTGAATTTATCAATATCGAAAAACTGATTGAGATTTTACAGACCAATGCCGTTCAAATTGAGCAGAAATTTTTGGCTTTATCTCAAATTGAACACCCCTAAGCGACTGTCATCATCTACAGTGATCTAACCCTTTAAAGCAGAAACTGGCGAAAGGTCAGGTTGATTCGTGGCTGTATAACTTTTTGTGATTTCATGAGCGCATGTTGCCAGTGCTGCTGGGTTTGCCCCCGCATCACGATCAATTGCCCCGATTGCAAATGCAACTCGACTTTTTCCTTGCTCTGCATATGCCGGAAACAAAATTTCCGTGTTGCACCAAAACTCAGTGATGCAATGGTGGTTTCTTTGGCCAGCGACATATCGCCATCACTGTGCCATGCCATTCCCTGTGTGCCTTCTTCATAACGATTGGCCAAGCACGAATTAAAGCGCTCTGACAGCAACTGCTCTAGGCGATGCTTGAGTTTTAGGAGTTCAGGCTCCCAAGTCAATGCATCTCGAATCACGCCGGAGTAGCTGTAGCGATAGTGTCGATCGCCATACCACGCCACCTGTCTTGCGGTCACAAAGTGCTTTCCATACAGCTTGGCTTCATCATGACGCCAGTGTAAGTGCTGTAACAAATACTGAAAATAAGCGTCGGCTTCATCAGGGCTAAAAATACACCCGTAGTCTTGTACATCACCATCGTAAGGCAATATATTCTGCCGCGGCTCAGGAGCGAATAAATCCAAGGTCATGTGTCATCTCACCATTGCAAGCTCTGTAGATAGCAATGCTAATTTACGTGATGTGTGCCAGTGGTACTCCCCGACAACGCCTGACGCGCGAATCACCCGATGGCACGGAATCAGATAAGCAATTGGATTTTTGGCAATTGCACTGGCCACGGCCCGAACGGCCGAAGGTTGTCCCATATGTTCAGCCACTTGCTGATAGCTGTAAAGTTGCCCTGCTGGAATCTTCAGGAGCGCTTCCCATACTTTCAGCTGAAAAGGCGTACCACGTAAACGCAGCGGAATTTTCTGAGATAGGCTCACGCTTAAATCACCACATATCCACTGTGCGATTTGTGTGTGCCAGTGGCGCGAATGGGCTTGAAAACGCGCGTATGGATATTGCTGTGCCAAGGTTGTGAGTGGACACGCTGATTGCTCATTAAGTACAAACTGGACAGAACAAACACCACGCGCACTACTGGCAATAAAAATATCGCCAAAGGGCGTCGCCTCATAAGAGTAATCAATCTCGATGTTATGACCTAGTTGCTTAAACTCTCCTGGAGATACACCTTCAAGATGCACAAATAAATCATGCAGGCGACCAGTACCGGATAATCCAGTCTCTAGGGCAGTTTCGAGCACCGAATGCTGTTGTGAGAGCAAGGCTTTGGCATGTTGTACACTGATGTACTGAATAAATTTTTTGGGGCTAATGCCAACCCATGCCTGAAACTGGCGCTGCAAATAACTGCTACTCCAGCCAACCTGAGCGGCAGCTTCTTCGAGGCTGGGCTGTTGTGATGCATGGCTATATAAATACGCAATCACCTCGGCAATCACCGTAAACTGCGCTGTCGATAAAGTTTTCATCGCACTCTTCTCCTGCTCTTGAAGTACTTTATCCCAGCTTGGTGCAAGCAATCGACCCGATTCTTGCACTTGGCCATAAAAAAACCTTTCACGAAGAAAGGTCTTTAATTTAAGGCTGTTTCAGATACGGCCATGCGGCACGCAGATAAATAAACATCGACCATAAAGTCAGGATAACCGCGGTATAAAGCAAGGCATACGCCAGTAAATCTAGTGGCTTCCAGTTGAGCAGAAATACACTGATCGCAATCATTTGAAACGCTGTTTTATATTTCCCTACCGTCGACACTGCAACATTGGTTCTGGCGCCTAGCTCGGCCATCCATTCACGTAGTGCCGATACGGTAATCTCTCTGGAAATGATGACAATCGCTGCAAAGGCCATAGAAATGGTAGGTTGCCATTGCACCAGAACAATCAGCGCCGATGCCACCATGAGCTTGTCTGCCACCGGATCCAGAAAACGACCAAACGCCGAAGTCTGATTCAGCGCGCGCGCCAAATAGCCGTCGAACCAGTCGGTCACTGCAGCCAAAATAAAAATCGCGGTCAGCACGATATGCCGTAAAAAACTCCCCTCATGAAAATTCACCCCAATGGCTGGTGGCCAATAGGCCAACATCAAAAATACCGGGATTAGGGCGATTCGAGCAAGTGTTAAAATATTTGGGATATTCAGGATTCGACCTGTTGTCATAGACACCGCCTGTGAGGCCCCTCATTAGATCATGCCAATATGGCAAATTAAGGTTTCATGCATGTTTAACTACCGCCAACTTTATACGAAATGTGTCACAGTGTCGACTACGCAAAGACAGTAACGGTCTGTCTAGATATCGCAATTAACCGATTTTGTGCATCCCACAAGTGCGCATATTCGGTGGCATAACCAAACGCGGCGTGCTGCGTCACCACTTTATATTTAAACCAGTCATGTAAAGCATATTCAATCGGGCGAACAAAACTTAAGTGCCAAGTCAGCGAGCTAGCCGGTGCAATTTGCTGAAACATCGGCAATACCCCTGGTGGCCAGATATCCATTAAAATCAATAAGTCGGCCACATTAAATGCACGTTCAGCATGTAGCTCAGGGTCAAATCGGCACCATCCACCAAAATCGGGCAGTTTATTGCTAATCGGATAATGCCCTTCGGCCCAGCGTAAATCAAACTGCTGATAGCATTCGGGCATTAAGGGCACGTAAGGCATTCGTGAGAGTTGCGCTGGCAACAAATAATCGGGAGCTTCTGGTAACTGATGCACCACAATTTCAGACGAACGCGGCTCGCCAAAACTTGCCAGCAAAATACTTTGAACCGCACCTGCCTGCCACAGTCGTACTTCAATGGTCGTGACCGACTTTCCCTTACGCAAGATCTCGGCAGTTAACTGTGCCGCACCCTCCTTCACTGGCCCGACGAAGGTTACACTGCAACTTAAAACTTGTTGATGTGGATTGGCAACCACATCCAGTGCATTTTGCATTAATAGACCGGCAACCAGTCCACCGTAGACGGTACGTCCCTGCGACCAGCCCGATGAAATCTGAATATCCTTGCGGTGATTCACTTGTGGTGATGCATCGTTTAGCAACATAAGTTCACTCTTGTTTTTTCTTCGCTGCTATTGTGACCGATTTTAAACAAACTAAAATGGGAGATGACCCAAGAGTCACTGATGCTTTTGGTCAATTTACTCGTGCAAAATCTTATAAATGGTACGGGCCATAGATGGACCCAGCCCCGGAACCAAGGTGAGTTCTTTTTCAGAGGCCTTGAGTACACCCTGAATGCCGCCAAAATGCGTGAGCAAATCACGACGGCGCTTCGGCCCTAAGCCCGGAATGGCTTCAAGTACCGACGATGCGCGTCGCTTATCACGTTTGGCGCGATGGCGCGTAATCGCAAAGCGGTGCGCTTCATCACGCACCTGCTGAATCAAATGCAGTGCTTTATGGTCTTCAGGAAGTTGAATTTTGCTGCCATCGGTAAAATGCAGGGTTTCCAGACCAGGTTTACGCCCCTCGCCTTTTGAAACGCCAATCATAAAAGCATCTAGCCCCAACTGCTGCATCACTTCCATGGCCATATGTAACTGTCCCTTCCCCCCATCAATCAGCAATAAATCGGGCAACAAATTCTTTTTATAGCGCCGCGTGAGCGCCTGACGCATGGCCGCATAGTCATCACCAGCGGTAATATCTTCAATGGAAAACTGACGATAATCGCGTTTACGTGCACCGCCTTGATCGAAGACCACACATGAGGCAATCGTCGCTTCGCCCATGGTATGGCTAATATCAAAACATTCAATCCGATCGATCGGACGCCCAACCACCTGTTCAAGCTGATAAAAGCGCTCATTCAGCTCTAAATGATTACTGAGCTGGCCTTTAATGGCATGCTGCACATTCATCACAGCCAGTTCTTGCCATTCAGCTCGGGTTTCACGCACCTTGTGCTTGATCTGGATTTTCTTACCAAATTCGGTCTGAAATGCCTGCTCCAGCTCTTTTTTATCCGGCAACTCCATATTCACAATTAATTCTACCGGAATTTCATCGGCCACCTGAAAGTAAAAGTTGGCCATAAAATCACTGAGCATTTGTCCCAGATCATCACTGAGCATATCCGGAAAATAACTTTTTCCACCAAGCATGCGCCCATTACGGACGTGCATGATTTGCACACAGGTCACGCCAGCCTGAAAGGCAATCGCCAATATATCGGCCTCACCTTTAATTTTAAATACCGCCTGCTGTGCCTGTACTTCACGCAGCAACCCCAGTCGATCGCGATAAAATACTGCCTTTTCAAACGCCAGTTGCTCGGCTGCCTCCTCCATTTTGGCAATCAGCTCCTGATTCAGCTCTTTGGTATCGCCTTGTAAAAACCGAATCGAGTTTTCGACATCTTGTTTATAGTCTTCAGGTGAAATCAGCCCCACACACGGTGCCGAACATCGCTTGATCTGATATTGCAAACACGGCCGTTTACGCTGTGCAAAATAGCTATTTTCGCACTGGCGTACATTAAATAGTTTTTGTAACACCAGTAATGTATCGCGGGCACTATAGGCACTAGGGTAAGGCCCAAAAAACTTGCCGATTTGATGTTTGCCTTTGCCACGACCACTGGCAATCCGCGGATACGGTTTGTCGCTCGAAACAAAAATGTACACATAGGATTTATCGTCGCGCAGCATGATATTGTAAGGCGGACGATGCTGTTTAATCAGGTTTTGTTCAAGCAGAAGCGCTTCGGTTTCCGAACGCGTGACCAAAGTCTCGATATCATAGATACGCGCCACCAATGCCTGCGTTTTGGGGTGCTCAATGGTTTTGACAAAATAGCTGGAGACACGGTTCTTCAGATTTTTAGCTTTACCCACGTAAAGCAGTTCGCCGTCTTTACCCAACATGCGATACACCCCAGGCAATTGGGTCATGTTGGCGAGCAGTTTTTCAATATGTGGACGCGCGTTTGAATTCACAATCATGGTCTTAGCTAAAGGTCAGACTGTTAATGTGACGGTTCCATACGCTGTTTTCAAGCTATCACTGTAAATCAGATCATAACGCGTGCTTAAACTGATCTAAGACTCAAGACGGTAATACGTGTATTTCAAATCTTTTTCTTTATATACCGCATAGTTTTTTTGACGGAAATCTGAAATCCAGCCATTGCCCGTATAACCGGCAATGTGACCATAAACATGATCGCCTGTACGCTGAATGATATAAATATCGCCCGGTTGCGGGTGACCAAAAGCCGGTTTAATCTTTTTATAGCCGTTTTTTTCTAAAGTATGCCCCCAATCCGATGCAGCGACAGGATGTTTGGATACATCGGCACCTGCCGTTTGTAAGGCAATGCGGATATTGCGTGCACATTTTTTCTTGCTATGGCGCGCGGAAATACTTTCAAGCTTATGGGAAAATTTATGTAAATCGATATCGCGGCTGACATGCTTTTTATGATGCCCTGCGCTATGCGTACTATGGCTTTTACGATGTGTGGTACTTGAATGGCTACTTTGCGTTTTATGTGCTGCATGATGCGACGCAGATTTTTTATGCGTCGTCTGCGGGCGAGCGTGATGATGTACATGCGCACTTTTTTTTTCAGCCACCTGCACATGGTGAACGTGGACTGCGTGATGAACATGAGCCATTGTAAAAACCTACTTCGAAGAACCACTTTTTCAAAACGGTGCCATTGTAGAACCAAACTTTATGAATTGAACTTTAATAGTTGTAACAATTTCTTGAGCCCGCGACGCGGTTCACACAACAGCCTTGAAGTGTGTACTTCAATAAAAAAACGCCCCGCAGGGCGTTTGGTTTTATCTCTTAAAACACATAAGGGCGTACGAAAATCAGGAAGAAAATACCCAGCATCAGCGCCCATTTCAACACATAGTACAACTTGCGGTTTTTGGCTTTGAGTGCCTTGGCCTTGATTCGGATCTGATATACATAACCAAAGGCTTTATTGAGGCCACCCGTTTTATCACCCGTTTCGTTCGGTGAGCTGGCTGCGGTCATCACGTTTTTACCAAACCAGTGGTTAAATTTTTCCATGAGACGGGTTTTGAGTGGGCGCTCGACATCGGCAAAGAAAATAATCCGGTTTTGGTCTGTGGTATTTTCAGCATAATGAATATAGGTTTCATCAAACACCACGCTCTCACCATCACGCCATGAATAACGCTGTCCATCGACATCGATAAAGCAACGATCATCATTGGGCGTGATCAAACCTAAATGGTAGCGTAATGAGCCAGCATAGGGATCACGATGGCGTACCAGACGGCTGTTTGGCGCCAGTTCAGTAAACATGGCCGCTTTAATCGTCGGTAAGGTTTTGAGTAGCGCCGTGGTTTTTGGGCACAGTTCTGCCGCCGATGGATGCGCAGAGTCGTACCATTTTAAATAAAAACGCTTCCAGCCTGTTTTAAAAAATGAGTTAAAGCCTAAATCATTGTAGGTACTCGATGCTTTGATGCCACCTTGCTGATATAAGGCCTGTGCTTCATCGCGAATCATTTCCCAGTTTTCATCCAGCACTTTTAAATCTTTAAAATGTTGGGTATCGATATACGGCTGGTTGGGCACTTTTGAAAATAAGTACATCAAGAAATTAATCGGGGCAAGCAAAGTCGAATGGTCGAAAAACTGACGATAAAACGAATGTCGTACTTTACCGCGATGCTGGATATACAACGCTGATATCACAAAAATCGCCAATATGATCCACTTAATCATGAAGACCCACTCAAAAAAGATTGCGCGTATTTTAACAACTTATGTTTTGATCATCTACCCAATGTATCCTGCTCTGAATGAATGATCTTATAAAGGTAAAATCCGGCATAAAAAAAGACCTTCAAAATGGCGAATTGACTTTATTGACAGTCTTATTACAAAAACACAACTTTTAAATTTGAGTGAAGACTAGGCTTACTGTGCAAAATCACTTATAAAAAAATATATAAATCATAGTGATAAAATTATTCAACACGAATATGTATGGGTTTTTAAGTATATTCACCCAAATGAGCCGTGAAAAATAGGTGACCCTTGCGTCACGACTAGATACAACTTGTTAGATTCTTTTTCGATATAGTTATCGTAAGATTGACGAGGTATTTTCACTGTATAACGCAATATACACGTCACAACATCAACGTATAAATCCTCCAGAATAAAGGAGATCAGGCATGATCCACGCTGGCAATGCCATTACCGTCCAAATGCTTCAGGACGGAATTGCAGAATTCCGCTTTGACTTACAAGGTGAGTCAGTCAACAAGTTTAACCGTGCAACCCTAGACGATTTTAAAGCTGCCATCGAAGCAGTTAAAAACCATTCTGAAGTAAAAGGTTTGATCGTCACCAGCGGCAAATCGACCTTTATTGTGGGTGCCGACATTACCGAATTTGGCGATAACTTTGCACAGGGCGAAAGCGCGATTGTGGAGTGGGCCTTACCTGTTCATGAGATTTTTAACAGCTTTGAAGATCTAGACATCCCTAAAGTCGCTGCCATTAATGGCATGGCATTAGGTGGTGGCTTTGAAATGTGCTTGGTGTGCGATTACCGTGTGATGTCTGAAAGCGCACAGGTCGGCTTACCAGAAATCAAACTGGGAATTTTTCCGGGCTTTGGTGGTACCGTGCGTTTGAGCCGTTTGATCGGGATTGACAATGCAGTCGAATGGATTGCGATGGCCGCACCAAAAAAACCGGCTGCTGCTTTAAAAGATGGTGCCGTCGATGCCGTGGTCGCTGCCGACAAATTACAAGATGCTGCAATTGATTTGGTGAAACAAGCCCTCGCTGGACGTCTGGATTGGAAAGCCAAGCGTCAGGAAAAAATCGATCCAGTTAAACTGGCACCGCTTGAACAAATGATGGCGTTTAATACTGCTAAAGGTGCCGTTTTGGCCAAAGCCAATCCAGCGCAATACCCTGCACCTAAACTCATGATTGATTCATTGCAGGCCGGTGCAAGCCTCAGCCGTAACGATGCGCTGAAGGTTGAAGCAGAAGGCTTTGCCAAAGCTGCGGTCACTGCGCAAGCTGAAGCACTGATTGGTTTGTTCCTCAACGACCAAATCATCAAGAAAGTATCGAAAAAACACGAAAAAGGCGCGCACCCTGTTAATCAAGCTGCTGTATTGGGCGCCGGGATTATGGGCGGCGGGATTGCCTATCAAGCTGCCAGCAAAGGCACGCCAATTATCATGAAAGATATTGGGAACCCTCAGCTCGCGCTTGGAATGTCAGAAGCCAACAACCTGTTAACCAAACAAGTTGAACGCAAAAAAATGAAGCCAGCTCAAATGGGCGAAACACTGGCGCGAATTCGTCCAAGCTTGAGCTACGACGAGTTTAAAGACGTCGATATCGTGATTGAAGCGGTGACCGAAAATCCAAAAATCAAGGAAGCGGTACTGGCCGACACCGAAGCCAAAGTCCGTGATAACACCATTCTTGCCTCAAATACCTCGACCATTTCGATTACACGTTTGGCCAAAGCGTTAAAGCGTCCGGAAAATTTTGTCGGTATGCACTTTTTCAATCCGGTGCACATGATGCCACTGGTCGAAGTCATCCGGGGTGAACAAACCTCCGATGAAGCGGTTGCAACGACCGTTGTTCTGGCACAAAAAATGGGCAAAACCCCAATCGTGGTGAATGACTGTCCGGGTTTCTTGGTCAACCGTGTGTTGTTCCCGTACTTTGGTGCATTTGATTTGTTACTTAAAGACGGTGCAGATTTCCAGCAAATTGACAAAGTTATGGAAAAATTTGGCTGGCCAATGGGCCCTGCTTACCTGATGGATGTGGTGGGGATCGATACGGGTGTGCACGGCGCCGAAGTAATGGCAGAAGGCTTCCCTGATCGTATGAAACCAGACTTTAAAGGTTCAATCCAGACCATGTACGAAGCCAAACGTCTGGGCCAGAAGAATGATGTCGGGTTTTATAAGTATGAACTCGACAAAAAAGGTAAGAAAGCCAAAACGGTTGACCCAAGCGCCTATGAAGTGATTGCATCGGTTGTGACAGGTGAAAAACACGAGTTTGACCCGCAAGAAATCATTGACCGCATGATGCTGGCACTGTGTAACGAAACGGTTCGTTGCCTCGAAGACAACATCGTCGCCACTCCTGCTGAAGCGGATATGGCCATGATTATGGGCATTGGCTTCCCGCCGTTCCGTGGTGGCCCATGCCGCTATATCGATCAGACTGGCGTGCCAGAATACGTTGCGCTTTGCAACAAATATGCACATCTCGGCAAAGCGTACGAAGCACCGCAAATGCTGCGCGATATGGCTGAAAACAACAAGAAATTTTACGGTTAAGGGAGCAACGTGAATGACTACTTTAAATCCACGTGACGTTGTGATTGTTGATGGTGTTCGTTCTGCCATGGGCAAATCTAAAAACGGGATGTTCCGAAATGTACGTGCCGACAGCCTATCTGCAGAATTGGTACGTGCGCTGGTTGCACGTAACCAATTTGATGTCAATGAAGTAGAAGACTTGATCTGGGGCTGTGTGAACCAGACACTCGAACAAGGGATGAACATTGCCCGTAATATTGGTCTATTGGCCGATTTGCCTAAAACGGTTGCAGGGCAAACCGTCAACCGTTTGTGCGGTTCATCGATGCAGGCAATTCATACTGCGGCGGCGCAAATTGCCACCAACCAAGGTGATATCTTTATCATTGGGGGTGTCGAGCACATGGGCCACGTCGGCATGATGCATGGTATCGATCTTAACCCAGAAGCCTCGAAGCACTATGCCAAAGCATCCAACATGATGGGCTTAACTGCAGAAATGCTCGGACGCATGAACGGTATTACCCGTGAAGAGCAAGATGCGTTTGGTGTAGAGTCACACCGCCGTGCTTGGGCTGCGACGCAAGAAGGTCGTTTTAAACATGAAATTGTGGGTGTTGAAGGTCACGATGCCAATGGCTTTAAAATCCTTTGCGACATCGATGAAGTGATTCGTCCAGATGCCAACTTAGAGGCATTTAAGGCGTTGCGTCCTGTATTCGATCCGAAAGGCGGCACCGTAACAGCAGCCACATCATCTGCATTGTCTGATGGTGCCTCTGCGATGCTCTTGATGTCGGCAGAACGTGCGCAAGCCCTCGGCTTAAAACCGCGTGCCGTGATTCGCTCAATGGCGGTTGCTGGCTGTGACGCAGCAATCATGGGTTATGGCCCTGTGCCAGCCACTCAAAAAGCACTCAAACGTGCGGGCTTGAGCATGGCAGATATTCAGACCATCGAATTGAACGAAGCTTTTGCTGCTCAAGGTCTATCAGTCATGAAAGGTTTGGGTGTGTATGAAAAGCAAGACATCATCAACTTAAACGGTGGTGCGATTGCACTGGGCCATCCTTTAGGCTGCTCGGGTGCGCGTATTACCACTACCCTACTGAATGTGATGGAACAACAAGACACGCAAATTGGTCTTGCCACCATGTGTATCGGTTTGGGCCAAGGCATCGCGACCATTATCGAACGTGTTTAATATGACTTTCAAATAAAAGAAAAACCCCGCAAATTGCGGGGTTTTTTATGCCCGTAGCATATCATGTAAGCGTTTGATCAATGCTGGAAACGTAGTGTAACCATCTTCTGCCAGAAAATGTCCCGCGTGTGCAATTTGTTCATAGGGTATATTCAGCTCCAGCGCCAAGCGAATACTCCACTCTGGAGGGACATAAGCATCATGATCCGACAAATACATATAGGCGCCAGCCCTGAGTTGAAGAGTTTGCGGAATCTGTTGACTCTGCGCAATATAATCATCTAGTTCTGGTAATGCAGGTAAAGCTTCTCGCAAGCCAGAAACCAGCAACATTCCTCCCAAATACTGTATTTGGTGCCGATGAAAAAAATGCAACAGACTGATAACTCCCAAACTATGCGCGACAAAGAATATAGTGTCATCAATTTTAGGGATGTGATGGTCAAGCGTGCCTTGCCATGCCTTTACATCTGGATGAGCTGAATCTGGAAAGTGAATTAAGGTGACTTGTGTCTGATCACCATTTAACTGATTTTTAATATCTTGAAACCAATGATCCTCTGGTGAGGCAGAGTAACCATGAAGTACATATACATGTTGCATGAGCTGCTCCCTCACTCAATCAAGTTGCATCTTTTAACTGCTGATCAAGCGCAGCCATATTGCGCTTTTTAATATTTTCAATTTTGGCATTGAGGCGTAATACATCCTGATATAACTGATTAAACGCCTTCACCTGCGCGGTATCTCGAAACAGAATTTTTTTGCCGTTTCGTTCCCATGCATGGGTTTTTAAAATGGCAAACATGGCATCGGCTTTATCTAGAATCTGCATTTCCAGCAAGAAAATGGCATGATCCTGATCGACTTTCTGGTTACTGCCCAGTTTCTTTTCCAGCAAAATCCGCATATCTGGTTCTACCGACAAGGTTTTGGCCTCGGCCAGAAAAGCTTGATGAATCTGTTCATATTGATTTTGATACAGCACGGATGCCTGCCGAACATCATTGAGCATCTTTTGTGTTTGCGCATACTGCTGTTTCTGATCTTGCTCAAGCCGTGTCACATCTAAAAAGGTATCCCATTGGGCTGCCTTGAGGGCACGTAAATAAGCATTACGTGCATTGATGTTTTGTACCCAGTAATTCAGTAAAAACTCGGAAATCTTTTTATAATTTCCCGCCAATCGGCGATCATGAATATCCAGTTGTACAGGTTTAGACCAGTCTTGTGCCTGATCATAAAGCAGCGCCATTTTTTCAGACATGACCTGATCAAACATCTGACTGGTGTCTTTAAGCTGTTGCTGTTGAATATAGTGATAAGAAAAAAAACCAAGGGACAGGATCACAATCAGGATTGCGATGATGATCTGAAAACGGCGCATACTCCTCTCCTTCATCTTGTTGTTGTTGATTGCTCGCTGTTGTTATTGATACGTGATCATTTCATAAAATGGGTGTATTGCATACGACGCAACAGGCAATTACATCTTTATGCCTTTATCTCTGATTATTTCATGCTTATGATGGAGAATCTGTGATTTTTTGAGATGTTACTATGCGCGTAGATATTTGGTCCGATGTGGTCTGCCCATTTTGTTATATTGGTAAAAAACGCCTTGAGCATGTGGCTGCCGAAGCTGGAGTGGAACTGGACATTCACTGGCATAGTTTTGAGCTTGATCCAGATGCACCAGCACATCATGACACCTCAAATACCGAACGCTTGGCCAAAAAATACGGTCGAAGTGTCGAGGAGATGCAACAGATGCAGCAAAACATTGCGCAAATGGCAGCCGAGGAAGGGATTGATTTTCAATGGCAAAAAGCCAACTCTGGCAATAGCTTCGATGCGCATCGCATCATTCACCTGGCGCAAAGCAAAGGCTTGGGCAATCAGGCCAAGGAAGCCTTTTTTCACGCTTACATGACCGAAGGTTTAGCGATTGGCGAACGCGAAGTGGTTGAAGAGATTGCATCACGGATCGGCTTAGATCATGCCGAGGTCGAATACGTACTGCAAAGTGACGAGTTGGCTGACTTTGTTCGTCACGATGAGAAAATCGCGCATGAGCAACTGAATATTTCAGGTGTCCCTTTTTTTGTGTTCGATCAAAAATTTGCACTTTCAGGTGCACAGCCGCGTGAAGTTTTTCTGCAAGTTCTCAATCAGAGCTTGGCACAAATTGAACAGCAATCGCCAACAGATGCCAATACCTGCTCAGATGAAAAATGTGATACAAATCACTAATCAAATTTGTGGTGTAGCACATTTCACGATTATTGAACAATTATTAAGCAAAACTGCAATGCAGCGTTGCAAAAATATGACTATACATGGCAGAACTTTCTTTTTAAGATACAACTCTTGAATTTACTGTATTCATGCGCTGTAGTTTCTTATTTTGCTCTCGATCATTGAGAACTTTTTCTTAAAAAAGCCTTCTAGGGATTAGAAGGCTTTTTTATTGCATTTTTATTACATAGCTTAACGTGAATTACCAAGAGATCTGCTGTTGTAATCAAACATTGTCATTTTTAACTGAAGCCCTTGCGAACTTAACACGTTCACCACACGCACACCCTGCTTTTGTGTTTAGATGAATGTTTAAGCAATATGATTCGTTCGCTTTGGCGCGATATCGAATCAAATCTGTATTTTAAACAAGAGGGATAAACAATGACGACATTAGAGAATCAAGACACAGCACGCCCACTTAATTCTGTTGAACCATCTGATCAACCGGAGCAACCTGTAGCGAAGAAAAAATCTCGCTTTTCTCCAACGGTTAAAGGCGCTGTGATTGGTGCTGTTGCAGGCAGTGTCCTGCCAGTATTTGGTACATTTAGTGGTGCCCTGATTGGGGGAGTTGCAGGTAAACTCTATTCTCGACGCTGTGCTAAAACAGCTTAATCATAATCAATGATTGTGTTTAATCATCATATTTATTTCATGATCAATATGCCCTTCAAATGAGGGGCATTTTTCTATGTGTATCAAGCAACCTTTTGATTAAAGCCTGAATCATGCTTGAGTTAAAGAGGCTTATGTTATTAAATTTATTTTATTTTGTTGATGGTCTTGATTTTACATGCCAAATCAACAACAGTGACCAGTATAAGTTTGATAATAACGATTTGATACATGATGAAAACACAACAAAAAGTATGGATTTTCGGGGCGGTTTCAACGTGTTTGATTGGTGCCAGCCTTCCATCTGCTTGGGCCGAAAGTACCGTAACCAGCACAGCCAGCGCTGATTTGGTTTTACCGAGTAATCCAGACATTCCTCCCACCTCAGTGGCCTATCCAGTCGAACTTCGGCAATTAAATCAAAGTAATGAAAAGAATCTTCTGGATTATATTCCGGCATGGGTAGATGCCATGCCGACCATGCTGCCGAAGGAATCCGATCAGGTCATGGTGCCGTCAGTGAACGAAACCGAAAACAAAACTTGGGTGGATCGTAAGCAAAAACAAATTCGCGATTGGGCTGATCATACTTCAGTTAAAATTGATGACTGGTTTGGTGATATCGACCCCAATAAACCCGCCAATGCCACATTACGTGTAATGCTGGATAATTACTGGGATAAATATAACGGTTTTGAAGTCAAACCACGTATTCGAGGTAAAATTAAGCTTCCCACTTTAGAACGTCGCTTTAGTGTGGTGTTTGGGGATGAGTCGCTCGATAACGAGTTTGAAAATAACATTGCCAATACCAACATCGAACCCAATGCCGATAACAAGCGTCTCGATACCCGCCAGACCAGAGACAACAACAGTTCCATTGCCCTGCGCTGGTCAGATTTTGCGAAAAAGCTTCCCTTTGAAACCGATGCCGATTTAGGGATTCGCTCAGGCGATGACATTTATGTCAGACTTAAGGCCAAACGCGCGTGGGTATTACGTAATGATTTTTCATTTTATGCCGAACAAATCTATCGCTACGGTATCGACAGCAAAAACTATTTCCGAACCAACTTAGAACTCACCCATGCTCGCCCAAACGAAGCTTTTTTGTCGAATCAATTTAGCCTGACACATGCCGATGAACAAGAAGATGACTGGTGGTGGGACAACCGTCTGTTTCGTCAGCATCAGTTTTTTACCAATCAGCGCTTTAACTATGGCATTTATATGGGCGGCTATTACAACGACAACGATTTACGCCTCAATAGCTGGGGGCCGTTTATGTCATGGCGTCAACCCGTGTGGCGGGAGTGGTTTTATGTGCAAGGTGATCTCAATTATCTCAATGATCATCGTGAAGATCGTAGTCATTATCTGAGTACCTTTGTACGTTTGGAAGCTATTTTTTAAGTCGATGTACTGGCTGCCAAATACGGTTTAATTTGGCAGTGATATAGATGAGTAATGGTCTGAGCTTAAAGCATTTATTAAGCTTGATTGCCTATAGTGTGCCGTTCATGATTTATGTTTTTTTAAACGATGACTCAACGGCATGTGATCTCTTTAAGTTTTATCACAATGGGCATGCTCAGCATTTACTACGGCATGCAATTGCTGAGTAATGGTTCGTCTTTAAAGTATCTTTTGGTCAGGTCTTCTGATCAGCACTGCGAAACCGAAAGCAACGCATCAGTGTCTGAGGTTGCATCGTCTCTTGAAGATCCTCAAGTTTTAAATCAACGTTTACTTGAAGTCTTTGGACAAGATTCATTGTGGCAACGCACGCAGCAGCATTATGCGCCGCCCGTCAAACGCTTTGGCAAAACCAAAAAGAACTCAAAAACACATCGGGCCGAGTCGACCGCACCCAACCCTTTTTCAGCCAGTTGGTCGACACTTTCAAGCCTATTGCCTTTTTCCAATGATCTCGATTTGGGTGCAAATTCAAGTTCAGATGTCTATGTCCAGTTTCTGGCTAAAAAGAAATGGGTATTGATGCATCATTTAGATTTAGATACCGAGCAAGTGTTCCGCTACGGTTCGAGCAGTAAAAATTACAGTGAAACTAATCTGAATCTCAAACAAAAATTGAGCGACAGCACGCTCTTTGCCAGCCAGTTTAATGTGACCAAAACACAGGATGAAGATTTTACATGGCGTAATACCACCTTTCATCAGCTCAGTTTAAGCGGTAAAGATAAAGTGACCTATGGTGTATTAACCTCAGGAATTTATGAAAAACAGAAGAAAGATGTACTTCTGAGCCAATGGGGCCCTTATTTGTCTTGGCGACGCCCGTTATGGCGTAACTGGTTATTTATGCAAAATGATCTGAACTATACCGATGATCTGACCGATCAAAATGGCTATCACTTTAGTTATCAAATGAGTTTTGAGGCCAATTTTTAGTATCGATGAGAATTGTGGATAAGTTTGACGTTATCCACAATTAAAAAAAGCCCCGATACGAAATCGGGGCTTTACTGTTAGCTTAGCAGCAAACTGTTGATACGTTTTACATAAGCGGCTGGATCTTCCGGCAAACCACCTTCAGCAATCACGGCTTGATCAAAGATGACATTGGCCAGATCATCGAACTGCGCTGCATGTTCGAGCTTTTGTACCAATGGATGCGCTGGATTGATTTCTAAAATTGGCTTGCTTTCAGGTACAGGCTGCCCTGCTTGTTTCAGCATACGAACCAACTGAGGTGAAAGTTCACCGTCACTGGTCACCAAGCAGGCAGGCGAATCGACCAGACGTGTAGTCACGCGCACTTCTTTGGTTTTTGCCTTGAGTGAATCCGATAATTTATCAACCACTGGCTTGAATTGTTCCGCAGCTTCTTCAAGTGCTTTTTTCTCTTCGGCATCTTGCAGATCGCCCAGATCAACCGCACCTTTCGACACGTTTTGCAGTGCCACACCGTCAAACTCATGCACAAAGTTCATTGCCCATTCATCCACACGCTCCGACATTAACAAGACTTCAATGCCTTTTTTCTTAAACAACTCAAGCTGTGGAGAATGTTTGGCTGCATTTAAACTCTCTGCCGTAACATAGTAGATGGCTTTTTGGCCCTCTTTCATACGCGCTTTATAGTCGGCAAACGAGGTGCTGATCTCATCGTTAGTCGAAGTTGCATAACGCAAAAGCTTTAAAATACGTTCACGGTTGCTAAAATCTTCACCCAAGCCTTCTTTGAGTACAGAACCGAATTCGGCATAAAAGGTCTTGAATTTTTCCTGATCTTTCTCATCTTCAGACTTCGCCAAACCATCCAACACATTCAAAATACGGCGCGTGTTGCCTTCACGGATGGTTTTGACATCACGACTTTCTTGTAACAGCTCACGGCTCACGTTCAGTGGTAAATCGGCACTGTCGATCACACCTTTAACGAAACGTAAGTAGTTTGGAATCAGGTTATCCGCATCGTCCATAATAAAGACGCGCTTCACATACAGCTTAATGCCTGCTTTGGCTTCACGGGTAAAAATATCTTGTGAGGCTTTGGCCGGAATATACAGCAACTGAGTGTACTCAGTATTGCCTTCTACGCGGTTATGTGTCCATGCAAGCGGTGCTTCAAAATCATGCGTTGCATTTTTATAAAACTCGATGTACTGCTCGTCAGTGATCTCGCTTTTACTGCGGGTCCATAATGCGCTCGCCGAGTTAATGGCTTCCCATTCGTCAGTCTTCACATACTGACCCGGTTTCGCTTCTTCTCCCTCAGCAGCTTCTTCTTGTTGCCATACTTCTTTTTGCATCTCGATTGGCAAGCTGATGTGGTCAGAGTATTTATTAATAATCTGCTTAACTTTCCAAGATTCTAAATAGTCCAGTGCATCGTCACGCAAATGCAAAATGATGTCGGTTCCACGTGAATCCTTAGTGATTTGCTGTACTTCAAATTCACCCGTTCCGCCGCTAATCCAGCGAACACCGTCTTGTGCATCCGACCCGGCACGACGCGACTCTACCGTAATTTTGTCGGCCACAATAAAGCCTGAGTAAAAGCCAACACCAAACTGACCAATCAATTGTGCATCAGATTTTTGATCGCCGGTTAGCTTAGACATAAAGTCTTTGGTTCCCGATTTAGCAATCGTACCCAAGTTGTCAATTGCTTCTTGCTGGCTCAAGCCAATGCCATTGTCACTGATGGTTAACGTACGATTATCTTTATCCAGACGCACGCGTACACGCAGTGCCGAATCGTTTTCATAATATTCCGGATGCTTAATGCCTTCAAAACGCAGTTTGTCGCAAGCATCGGACGCATTCGAAATCAACTCACGTAAGAAAATTTCAGGATTCGAATACAGTGAGTGGGTCACCAGATGCAGTAACTGTGCAACTTCGGCTTGAAAGCTATAATTTTGTGATGTGCTCGTTTGCTCACTCATAGGACACTCCTTAATAGATCACAACATGTTGTTATGTAATGTGCTATGTATTGGAGTGCCTAGATTAATTTTCAATGGTAATCCTAAAGATTTTTTGATCAATCAGAATGGCCCATGACTCAAAACACGATTTTGAATAATGTCATCGAGGTGTTGCTGACGCGATGCATAGCTTCGACTTAAACAGCCCGTGTTTGAACCGCAAGTATTGCGCTGTTTGAGCCATTGATACTGCATGCCTTTTTCGGCATCACGCCCTCCCATAGGTAATGCATGCAATACAATTGCGTAGGTGGTGGCCATTTTTACATCGGCATCATTGAGTGAGCGAGTCTGGCAAATGGTTTTCTCCGAGCGAAGCTGGGCTTTTTCACAGGGAAAGCTTGCAGCAGAAGCCGCACCCGCAAACATCAAACCACACCACGTGAACATGATAAAAGCTGAACGACGCATATTTTAATTCTCATTTTAAGGCTTATATACTTAGCTTAAAAAATTCAAATGTGGCATTGGGTAAAGTTTCAACACAAAATGTGACACTGTGTATCTCACTATAAAAAAATAAAAAGGTCTTATGCTCTCCAATAAGACCTTTAATTGCCGTTATCTCTCTTGTTATTTTTATGATGGTTTTTATTATTTTGCGCTATGGTTGATACTTAAATTAAAACTTATAGCTGTAACCTACGCTATATACCCACGGATTAACTTCAAGTGTTCCAATTTTTTCACCATTCCATTTCAAATCAGAACCAATATCAGCGTAACGCACATCGGCAAAAACACCCCAATGTTTTGCATCGGCCGGCTGGAAATTAAACCCGACTTGACCGGTAAACCCATAGGCGTGTTCTGCCTTTAATGAAGTTCCTGCAAGTGAACCTTTGGTCTGTTCATCCCATGCCAATAGTGCGGTTGCACCTACGCCGACATATGGCGTAAATCCAGTAGAATTTTTAAAGTGATATTTCACCGTGAGTGTAGGTGGCAACTGTTTAAAGCTCGCAATCGTTTCAGGCGCTCCACCCGCGACACGTGCCAATACATTATGTTTAAAGGGTGTCGCCAATAAAAGCTCAGATGAAATATTGCGATTGGCAAAAAAATATTCGATTGATGGTGTAAAACTAAATGCATGATCGGCTTTCGCTTCAGTGACAGCACCATCGGCCATCGTATTATGATCACTTGAAGGTGCCAAAACACTTGCACCCACTTTAACTTGCCATTCGCCAGCAAATACTGACGCTGAAATACCTAGCAAAGATAAAACAAAAACTCTAAGCAACATGATTACCCCCTATCTCTTTTATAATAATAAACATTGATTTTATTTAAATGCAATATAGAGAATTAATATATTTTAATATTATTTTTAAACCAATGATTAATAATAAAATTATTTTAATTCATACAAAAATACTTGGTTTTATTTTTAATTCTTATTATTTTAATCAGGATTTAATTCCGATTAATTTAATCTGATTTTTTATTTATTCCAACCTTTTTAATCAGGTTTTATTTGTTGTTAAATTAAACTTCGCATGAACATAAATCAGGAAGTACTGATTTATATTCACGCGTTAATAAATAAATTAAAGTACCATGGCTGCAATCCAGCCAAAAATCAGTAAAGGAATATTAAAGTGAATAAATGTTGGAATCACAGTGTCCCAAATATGGTCATGCTGACCGTCGACCCCCAGTCCTGCCGTTGGGCCCAAGGTTGAGTCAGATGCAGGTGATCCCGCATCACCCAATGCCGCAGCAGTTCCAATCAGTGCAATGGTCGCAAGTGGTGAAAAACCAAACTGTACACAGAGGGGTACATAAATCACAGCCAGTACAGGTACACTTGAGAACGATGAACCAATCCCAATCGTGACAAACAGACCAATAAACAGCATGAGAAATGCAGCCAAAGCATGATTATCACCAATCAGATGCACTACGCCATTGACCAACTGGTTGATATCACCGGTATGGGTCATCACCGAAGCAAAGCCGGCAGCCGAGATCATGATAAAGCCAACCAATGCCATCATCCGCATCCCTTGTACAAACACATCATCGGCATCTTGCCATTTGAATATACCCGCGGTAGACAACACGGCAAAACCGACCAATCCGCCTAAAATCATCGATCCCGAATACAGCTGTGCAACCAAGGTCAGCGCGATGGCTAAAATCGCCATGAATAGGGTTTTCTTGGAAATATACGGCACGTGCTGTGCTTCTTGCTTGAGTTCTTCTGCATCTTCGGCAAGAGAATGCGTGACATGCGCTTCGGCACGAAGTGGTTTATCTAGGTCAATTGTGGTCACGCGGGCGACGGCTCGATCTTGATAATGGCGTGGCTTACGGTAGCTGATAAATACTGCCACCAGTGTTCCCAGAACCATGCCCATAACCGGAATGGCCATTCCCATCGGCATCATCCAGCGTTCGACATGCAAGCCGTACTGTGCGCCAATTTTATTGATGTTCCCCATCAGGATCTGTTCAAGAAAGATGGCACCAAAACCCACAGGCAAGAAAATATAGGTTCCGACCAAGCCCAATGTGAGTACGCATGCCGCAGCACGACGATCCAGCTTTAGATGGTTCATGACCTGCAATAAAGGCGGCACCAGCACCGGAATAAAGGCAATATGGACCGGAATCAGGTTTTGTGAAAAAATCGCGGCAATCAGTAAAATACTCAGCAATAAATACTTAACTTTTTTCTCGCGCTTTTTGCTGGCTTCCATCCCCAGTAAACCGATCAGTTTATGCGCCAGCAAATCTGGTAATCCAGATTTGGACAATGCCAAGGCAAATGCACCCAAAACCGCATAGGCAAGCGCCACTTCGGCACCATCGCCTAGTCCAGCATTAAAAGCCTGAACCGTATCGGATAAGCTTAAGCCTGCGACCAATCCCCCCACAACAGCAGAAATCACCAACGTTAAAACAACAGAGACTCGTGCCAGTGACAAGATAAACATCACGGCAATCGCAATAACAACAGCATTCATGAATCAAGGTCAGGTAAAATAAAAGGCGATATTTTAGCAGATTCATGCCATGCATGGGCTGTGACTGTCGTTTATCTTGTCGGAATACTCATGGGCTTTCACAGGGTGTTTTCATCATGATGCTGCTGGGCAAAGCGTGCAATATGGCCGGCGACTAATTTTGGCTGGCTCAACACGGCCCAATGATTGCCGTTAATTTCCTGATACTCAAACTGATCAACCCAGTTTGGCATTTCGTTTAAAATATATTCAGGGCTGACAAATGCATCGTGCTTAAGTACCAAGGCCTGTACAGGACACTGCGCAAAACGCTTGCGCGGATGACGCATTGCAGGAATAAAATTGGCACGGTATAAATTAATGCCATATTTGCCATCACGTGCAATATTCGGATTGAGTGGTAAATCTTGCTTGCGTTCTAACCTACTCAGCACTTTCCCCCATTTCTGTGGGGTAAAGAAATGCCACACCGACGGTGCCAGAAATGGCAGATGAAACGCCGCGATATACCATGATTTTGATAGCTTTTTTAATACACTTAACGGCTGGCTTTTCAGTTCACTGCCCAGCAAGTGTGCTGCATGATCCAGACACGGCCCCGAAATGGTGGTATACGATAAAATCCGATCTTTAAATCTTGGATCTGTCACCGATTCCCACGATTGCAATGACCCCCAGTCATGGGCAGCCAAATGAAAAGGTCGCCCTTCTAAAACCTGATCTACTACCGCCTCCAGATCTAGAGACAATTGCGCCATACGATAATCCCAGATTTTTTTGGGAACACTCGACTGTCCGGCGCCTCGCACGTCATAGGTCACAATATAAAAGTGCTGAATCAGTTCTTGTATAATCGGCTCCCACACTTCCTGATTATCAGGATAGCCGTGTACCAGTACCAACGCTGGTAATTCTGGATGCCCCCATGCTTTACAGCATAAGGTCTGTTGATCCGTGGTGCGTACAGTCGAAATCTGAGGATGCATTGCGATGTCCTTGTTGTTTTAATTGACCATGTTTTTAGTCGGATTGGGCATTGCCATCAATGCCAGATTAGTGATAGTTATTTAGTATGAATAATCATCATATAAAAACAATTGACCATTATGAATATTTTAAGACATCTTCAGACCATACCCATGGTGTCCAAGTTTATGATCAATCGCTACTCTCCCTACCGGGGTGCCGGCATTGAGATTGATCAAATCGACCTGAATAACTACTTTATCCGCGTCAAAATGCCCCTGACGCGTAAAAACCAAAATATTGTCGGTACACATTTTGGAGGAAGTTTATATTCAATGGTTGACCCTTTTTACATGCTGATTCTGATGCATCATCTGGGGTCTAAATATATTGTCTGGGATAAATCTGCCACGATTCACTTTCTGGCCCCGGGACGCAGTACGGTGTATGCTGATATCCGGCTGGATGCCAACGAAATTGATCATGTTAAAGGATTGGCCGAGAATTATGCGCCCGTCATTCGTAATTATGTGGTGAATATATTTGATGAGTCTGGTATTCGTATTGCAGAAGTGCATAAAACGCTATACATCCGCCGCAAAAAGCCTAAATCATCACGGCAATAAAAAAGACGACCCGAGTCGTCTCTTTTGATAAGGCAGATTTAGCGTCGCTCTTGAATCGCAGCGCCTGCACCACCACCGATTGCGCCACCAATGGCAGCACCACCATCACCACCAAAAATGGCTTTACCGACCACCGAACCAATACCGGCACCGACTGCACTGCTGGTGGTGGTATTTCGGCTACCACCTTTGGCATTTGATCCTACACCGGCACCAGCAGCTGCACCGACACCTGCACCTAAACCACCGCCAACATGGTTACCCACACCACCACCAACGGCACCGCCCAGTGCGGCTGCACCAATACGTTGATCAGATGGGCTCATATTTTGGCAGCCTGCAAGAAGTGCGGTTGAAACGATTGCTGTAGCCATTAAACTTATTGTCTTTTTCATGAAAAGATCCTCCTTTCTTTTCACTCAGCATAAGCATTTTTTGTGAATTGATACTTGTCAAAATGTTAATTCCTACAAAAAAATGCAGGAGTTTTGTAACTGCTTACACATTCAATTCATCGATATAAAAAAAGGCACCCGAAGGTGCCTTTTTTGCAATCTACTTAGATTAGAACTGTTCTTGGTTCAATGCTTGACTGAACGCTTGGTCAACGTCACTAAAGTCGTTGTGCAGTTCAAATTCTGCCGCTTCCGCTTCCTGACGACGACGCTCAAGGTGATACGCCAAACCTGTACCGGCTGGAATCAGACGACCCACCACAACGTTCTCTTTGAGACCGCGTAGATCATCTTCTTTACCTGTTACAGCGGCTTCGGTTAACACGCGCGTCGTTTCTTGGAACGATGCTGCCGAGATAAATGAGTCAGTCGAAAGCGATGCTTTGGTAATACCCATTAATTGACGCTCAAATTTCGCAGGGAATTTATTTTGCGCCAAGACAGCTTGGTTCTCTTGAACAACACGGATGTAATCCACTTGTTCGCCTTTGATGAAGCTGGTATCGCCACCATCGGTGATGTCTACTTTACGCAACATTTGACGTACGATGACTTCAATGTGCTTATCGTTGATTTTTACACCTTGGAGACGGTAAACGTCTTGAACTTCGTTCACGATGTAGTTGGTCAACGCCACTTCGCCTTTCAAACGTAAGATGTCATGCGGGTTTTGTGGACCATCAGAAATGGTTTCACCACGGTTGACATGCTCACCTTCGAACACGTTGATTTGACGCCATTTTGGAATCAATTCTTCGTAGATCTCAGAACCATCATCAGGTGTAATCACCAAACGGTTCTTACCTTTGGTTTCTTTACCAAAGCTCACGATACCAGACACTTCGGCCAAGATCGCGTGCTCTTTTGGTTTACGTGCTTCGAACAAGTCCGCAACGCGTGGAAGACCACCGGTAATATCACGTGTACGTGAAGATTCTTGTGGTACACGACCAATAACGTCACCTACACCAATTGTTTCACCGTCACGAACGGTCACAATGGTATTTTGTGGCAAGAAGTAGAACTGTTCGCCACCATCGGTTGTGTCGAGTACAATCGCAGGACGCAAGTCTTTACCTGACGCAGGACGTGCAGTCACTGGCAAGATTTCAACTGTTGTCATACCGGTTGCATCATCAGTTTTCGATGTTGCAGTCACACCATCCGCAATTTGGCTGAAACGTGCTTTACCCGCAACTTCAGTCACAAGTGGATGCGTATGCGGATCCCAAGTCGCCACAATACCGCCTGCTTCTACCGCTTCACCATCTTTAAGCAAGATGCTTGCACCGTATGGCAGTTTATAGCGCTCGCGCTCACGACCCAACTCATCGGCAATACCGATTTCACCTGAACGTGAAACAGACACCAAGTGACCTTTCGCGTGCTGTACCGTTTTCACATTGTGGAAACGAACTGTACCTTTGTTACGTACCTGAACACTGTTTGCTGCAGAAGTTCGGCTTGCCGCACCACCTACGTGGAACGTACGCATGGTTAACTGTGTACCCGGCTCACCAATCGATTGCGCTGCCATAACACCCACAGACTCACCAGGATTAACCTGATGACCACGTGCAAGGTCACGACCATAACATTTTGCACACACACCAAATGATGATTCACATGCAATTACTGAACGCACTTTCACTTCATCGACACCCGCTTCTTCAAGCTGAGCTGCGATTTTCTCGTCGATCAATGTACCGCGTGGCAACACCACTTCGTCATCAGATGCACGACGTACGTCTTCCGCCGTTACACGACCCAATACGCGGTCACGTAATGGCTCGATCACGTCACCACCTTGAATGAATGGTGTCATCACCAAACCACCCATGGTGCCACAATCCGGCTCGGTAATTACCAAGTCCTGCGCAACGTCAACCAAACGACGTGTCAAGTAACCTGAGTTTGCAGTTTTCAATGCAGTATCGGCCAAACCTTTACGCGCACCGTGCGTTGAAATAAAGTACTGAAGTACCGTCAAACCTTCACGGAAGTTTGCTTTAATCGGGGTTTCAATGATCGAGCCATCTGGCTTCGCCATCAAACCACGCATACCCGCCAACTGACGAATCTGCGCCGCACTACCACGGGCACCCGAGTCAGACATCATGTAGATGCTGTTAAACGATTTTTGTTTCTCGTCTTGACCTTGCTTGTTTTTCACGTTGGTAAAAGACAAGTTGTCCATCATCGCTTTTGCAACTTGGTCGTTGGTACGTGCCCAGATATCGACCACTTTGTTGTAACGCTCACCTGCGGTTACGAAACCTTGCTCGAACTGTTCTTCGATTTCACGAACTTCAGTTTCTGCTTTGTCGATAATCGCTTGCTTCTGCGGTGGAATGACCATGTCTTCCATACCGACAGAAACGCCTGAACGTGTTGCTTGACGGAAGCCAAGATACATCAACTGATCGGCAAAAATAACAGTGTCTTTAAGACCAAGCTTACGGTAGCACGAGTTGATCAGCTTCGAGATGTTCTTTTTGGTCATCTCAAGGTTAATCATTTCAAAGCTTAAACCTTCAGGAACAACTTCCCAAAGCAAGCAACGACCAGGTGTGGTATCCACAACAATGGTTTGCTTTTCACGTTGACCGTCTTCATTGATCACGGTTTGGTGAACACGAACCTTTACGCGTGCGTGAATAGCGACCTGACCGGTTGCAAGCGCACGGTTCACTTCGTGTGTGTCGGCAAACATCATGCCTTCACCTTTGGCATTTACCGCATCACGCGTGATGTAGTAAAGACCCAAGACCACGTCCTGAGATGGAACGATAATCGGCTCACCGTTGGCTGGTGACAAGATGTTGTTGGTCGACATCATCAAGGCACGTGCTTCAAGCTGTGCTTCAAGTGTCAATGGAACGTGTACCGCCATTTGGTCACCGTCGAAGTCGGCGTTAAACGCAGCACAGACGAGCGGGTGTAAACGGATCGCTTTACCTTCGATCAGGATCGGTTCAAATGCTTGAAGACCCAAACGGTGAAGCGTTGGCGCACGGTTCAACATCACTGGATGCTGACGAATCACGTTGGCAAGAACGTCCCATACTTCTGGAGTTTCGCGCTCAACCATTTTCTTCGCAGCTTTAATGGTTGTGGCCTGACCAGACGCTTGTAGTTTTGCAAAAATAAACGGCTTGAATAGCTCAAGTGCCATTTTCTTTGGAAGACCACATTGATGTAGACGTAAAGTAGGACCTACGGTAATTACCGAACGACCAGAATAGTCAACACGTTTACCCAACAAGTTCTGACGGAAACGACCTTGTTTACCTTTGATCATATCTGCCAAAGATTTCAATGGACGTTTGTTCGAACCGGTAATTGCACGACCGCGACGGCCGTTATCAAGCAATGCATCGACAGATTCTTGCAACATACGTTTTTCGTTACGTACGATGATATCTGGCGCTGCAAGGTCAAGAAGACGCTTCAAACGGTTGTTACGGTTAATGACACGACGATACAAATCGTTCAAGTCAGATGTCGCAAAACGACCACCTTCAAGTGGTACAAGCGGACGTAGGTCTGGTGGAAGTACTGGCAGTACATTCATCACCATCCATTCTGGCTTGTTGTTCGACTCTTTGAAAGCTTCCATCAATTTCAAGCGTTTTGACGCTTTTTTCAACTTCGTTTCAGAAGTTGTTTGTGGAATCTCTTCACGAAGACGTGAAATTTCAGCATCAAGATCGATGTCTTTTAACAAGTCTTGAACCGCTTCAGCACCCATTTTCGCAGAAAATTCATCTCCGTGTTCTTCAAGTGCATTGAAGTATTCTTCATCAGTGAGAAGTTGATACTTTTCAAGCGGTGTCATGCCTGGGTCAGTCACTACGTAAGATTCGAAATACAAAACGCGTTCGATATCACGAAGTGTCATGTCGAGTAGCAAACCGATACGGCTTGGCAACGACTTTAAGAACCAGATGTGTGCAACTGGAGACGCCAGTTCGATGTGACCCATACGTTCACGACGAACTTTTGCAGTCGTGACTTCTACGCCACATTTTTCACAAATGACGCCTTTGTATTTCATACGCTTGTATTTGCCACACAAGCATTCGTAATCTTTTACTGGACCAAAGATTTTGGCACAGAACAAACCATCGCGTTCTGGTTTAAAAGTACGGTAGTTAATGGTTTCAGGCTTTTTTACTTCGCCGTGAGACCATGACTTAATCATTTCTGGTGACGCAAGACCAATACGAATACGGTCAAACTCAATCGGTGTATGACCGTCTGAGTCCGTTTTCTTACGCATGATATCGAGCAAGTCTTTCAATTTATTTCTCCGTATGCCGAGGAGTTTTCACTCACTCGGCTGGGTCACAAATACTGTTTTTCCTGAAAAATCTGAGCGAGCTTAACGCTTAGTCACCATTTTTCAGTTCAATGTTGATACCTAAAGAACGGATCTCTTTGGTCAATACGTTGAAGGATTCAGGCATACCCGGATCCATGTAGTGGTTACCATCTACAATGTTCTTATAGATACGGGTACGACCTTCTACATCATCCGACTTCACTGTAAGCATCTCTTGAAGCGTATAAGCTGCGCCGTATGCTTCTAGTGCCCAGACTTCCATCTCACCGAAACGCTGACCACCGAATTGTGCTTTACCACCAAGCGGCTGCTGAGTGACAAGCGAGTAAGAACCAGTTGAACGCGCATGCATCTTGTCGTCAACCAAGTGGTTCAACTTGAGCATGTACATGTAACCTACAGTAACAGGACGATCGAACTGTTCACCTGTACGTCCGTCAAACAAAATCTGTTGGCCCGTACGTGGCAACTCAGCCAGCTCAAGCAACTCTTTGATTTGGTTTTCTTCAGCACCGTCAAACACTGGCGTGGCTAAAGGAACACCCTTACGCAAGTTACCTGCAAGCACCAAGATTTCTTCGTCAGTCAAGCTATCAAGATCTTCTTGCTCGCCACCTACCTTGTTGTAGATTTTGTCTAAGAAAATACGTAGCTCGGCAATCGTACGTTGCTGTTGCAACATCTTATCGATTTGCTCACCCAAGCCTTTTGCTGCAAGGCCCAAGTGTGTCTCAAGAATCTGACCCACGTTCATACGTGATGGTACACCCAGCGGGTTCAATACCACGTCAACAGGTACACCGTTGGCATCGTGTGGCATGTCTTCTACAGGCAGAATGTTAGAGACAACACCCTTGTTCCCGTGACGACCCGCCATCTTATCACCAGGCTGGATACGACGTTTAACTGCAAGATACACTTTCACAACTTTCAATACACCCGTTGTGAGTTCATCACCGGTTGCAAGTTTGCGTTTTTTCTCTGCAAATTTCTCGTCGATCTCTGCGCTCTTCTCTTTCAAGAACACTTGAATCTGGCTCAGACGCTCTGCGATACCTTCATCAGTTGGTTGGATGTCTAATAGATCAACCAACTCTAAACCTGACAACATATCTTCAGACAGTTTGTCACCACGTTTGGTGGTGCCACCGCCATTCGATTCTTGATTGGTCAACAAGCGTACAACACGCTCACGCGCCGCTTCTTCAAAGATTTTGTATTCTTCTTTCAAGTCTTTACGGTAAGCATCAAGCTGTGCTTTTTCAATCGCAAGTGCACGTTCATCTTTTTCTAAACCATCACGGGTAAAGACTTGAACGTCAATTACGGTACCTTTGGTGCCCGATGGAACGCGTAAAGATGAATCTTTCACGTCTGCGGCTTTTTCACCGAAGATGGCACGAAGCAGTTTTTCTTCAGGGGTTAATTGTGTTTCACCTTTTGGTGTCACTTTACCAACCAAGATGTCGCCCGCAGTCACTTCAGCACCGATGTACACGATACCTGATTCGTCAAGCTTAGACAGTGCTGCTTCACCCACGTTAGGAATATCGGCAGTAATTTCTTCTGCGCCCAACTTGGTATCACGTGCAACACATGACAATTCTTGAATGTGAATCGAAGTCAAACGGTCTTCTTGAAGCACACGCTCAGAAAGCAAGATCGAGTCTTCGTAGTTGTAGCCGTTCCAAGTCATGAACGCAACGCGCATGTTTTGACCCAGCGCCAACTCACCGCCATCCGTTGATGGACCATCGGCCAAGACATCACCACGACCAACTTTATCACCCAAATTCACCAGTACTTTCTGGTTGATACAGGTGTTCTGGTTCGAACGGGTGTACTTGATCAGGTTGTAGATATCTACACCTGCCTCGCCTGCGATCATTTCGTCTTCATTGACACGAATCACGACACGTGAAGCATCAACAAACTCGATCATCCCGCCACGTTTCGCGATCACACATACGCCCGAATCACGCGCAACGTTTGCTTCCATACCGGTACCCACAAGTGGTTTATCGGCAAGCAAAGTTGGAACCGCCTGACGTTGCATGTTGGAACCCATCAATGCACGGTTGGCGTCATCGTGTTCAAGGAACGGAATCAACGATGCCGCAACAGAAACAACCTGTTGGGCAGAAACGTCCATATGCGTTACTTTTTCTGGTGGCATGCGAACGAATTCACCTTGATGACGAACAGAGACCATCTCTTCCATCAAGTTACCATCAGTGTCAACGGCAGAGTCGGCCTGTGCAATCACGGTGCCTACTTCTTCGATTGCAGACAAGTATTCCACATCGTCTGTAACACGACCTTCTACAACTCGACGGTACGGTGTTTCCAAGAAACCAAAATCGTTGGCTTTTGCATACACAGAAAGCGAGTTGATCAAACCAATGTTTGGACCTTCCGGCGTCTCAATCGGACATACACGACCATAGTGGGTTTGATGTACGTCACGCACTTCAAAGCCTGCACGCTCACGAGTCAAACCACCCGGACCAAGTGCAGAAACACGACGCTTATGCGTAATCTCTGACAGTGGGTTGTTTTGATCCATAAACTGTGACAACTGGCTTGAACCAAAGAATTCTTTGATCGCCGCTGCAACAGGTTTGGCATTGATCAAGTCTTGTGGCGACAAGTTATCTGTTTCTGCTTGTGACAAACGTTCTTTTACTGCACGTTCAACACGTACCAGACCTACACGGAACTGGTTTTCGGTCATTTCACCAACCGAACGTACGCGACGGTTACCCAAGTGGTCGATATCGTCGACTTCACCTTTACCGTTACGAATTTCAACTAATGTACGAAGTACATCGATGATATCGTCATTCGAGAGGATTCCCTCGACTTCACGTGATTTCTGATCTGTACCGACTTCGTATGGACGACCCAAACGACGGTTGAATTTCATACGTCCCACTGGAGACAAGTCATAACGCTCAGAAGAGAAGAACAAGTTATTAAATAGGTTCTCTGCAGCTTCTTTGGTTGGTGGCTCGCCCGGACGCATCACTTTATAGATTTCAACCAAGGCATCTTCACGGCCTACAGTGGTGTCGGCACGTAATGTATCGGCAACAAATGAACCGCGGTCGATGTCGTTGGTAAACAGAATATTAAACTGTTTAACGCCACCTTCTGCCAGTTTCACCATCACTTCATGGCTAAGCAAAGTATTGGCTGCAATCACTTCGCCATCACGTAACGTGATGTCTTCAGCAGTGATACGCTCATACAAGTACTCATCTGGAACAGACAGTTTAGTCAGACCAGAAGCTTCCATTTGACGAACGTGACGTGCGTTGATACGTTTACCTTGCTCTACAATGATTTTGCCGTCATTGTCTGCAATGTCAAACTGCGCCATTTCGCCACGTAAACGCTCAGGCACCAAATCAATCTGGTAACTACCGAAGTCTAGATATACCGGTACTTTTTCGTAGAATAATTCAAGGATTTGAGCGTTGTTATACCCTAGGGCACGCAAGATCACCGATGCCAATAGCTTACGACGACGGTCGATACGTACGTATACTAAATCTTTTGCATCAAACTCGAAGTCTAACCATGAACCACGGTAAGGAATGATACGTGCAGAGTACAAGACTTTACCACTTGAGTGGGTCTTGCCTTTGTCGTGATCGAAGAACACGCCTGGTGAACGGTGTAACTGAGATACGATGACACGCTCAGTACCGTTGATCACAAACGTACCGTTTTCGGTCATGAGTGGAATTTCACCCATGTACACTTCTTGCTCACGTACATCTTTAATTGATTTCGTTTCACGATCTTTAATGATCAAACGAATTTTAACGCGCATTGGTGCCGCATAAGTTGACCCGCGAAGAATACATTCACGCACGTCAAACTCTGGTTTACCAAGACTATACTCAACAAATTCTAAAGCAGCATTGCCAGAATAACTTTCAATTGGGAAAACTGAACGAAATGCCGCTTGGAGACCGATATCTTCGCGACTTTTTGGTGTTTTGCCATCTTGCAAGAACGTTCTATACGAGTCGACTTGAATCGAAAGCAAGTATGGAGCGTCCATGACGCTAGGCAATTTACCAAAATTCTTACGGATCCGTTTCTTTTCGGTATATGAGTATGCCATCTGGAGTCCTCGGAAAGTAAACCAGGCTCGCCTGCAGAACGAGCTTGGATGGAATTACGCAGGCCGATATGGCCACCACTTTTACAAATGCTGCAATTTTTAAGTGGTATCAAAACGCTTAACAATATTTTTAAGATCGAAAAATATTGGTAAGCGTTTGAAATTCTTTTGTTTATTCTTAAAATTAGAATTCGTACATTCGAACAAACAAAAATCGAGCCGATTATTGTAACGCAAAAAGGCTGATGACCCAAGAGCCATCAGCCATTTTATGGAGCCGATTATCAAATAATCGACCCCTTAAGAAATTACTTAAGAGTAACTGTAGCACCAGCTTCTTCAAGTTTCTTCTTAAGCTCTTCGCCTTCTTCTTTAGAAACGCCTTCTTTAAGAACTTGTGGAGCACCTTCAACAAGATCTTTAGCTTCTTTAAGACCAAGGCCAGTTGCTTCACGAACTGCTTTAATAACAGCTACTTTGTTCGCGCCGAAAGAAGTCAATTCAACGTTGAATTCAGTTTGCTCTTCAGCAGCAGCAGCAGCGCCAGGAGCAGCAGCTACAGCTACAGCAGCAGCAGATACGTTAAATTTTTCTTCGAAAGCAGAGATTAATTCAACAAGTTCAAGAACTGTTTTTTCAGCAACTGCGTTTAAGATTTCTTCGTTAGTTAAAGCCATGAGATAAACTCCAAATGGATATTGAATGGTGTGAGAGTAGGATTAAGCCGCTTCTGACTCGTTTTTCTCTTTGAGCGCTGTAATAAGGCGACCCAATTTCGAAATAGGAGCTTGAAGAACAGAGGCAAGCATAGTAAGCGCTTTCTCTTGGTTCGGAAGGTTTGCGATCACGCTAACATCTGCACCTTGATAAAGCTTGCCGTCAAATGCAGCAGCTTTAAGTTCAAATGTTTTGTTCGTTTTTGCAAATTCTTCGAACAAGCGTGCAGCTGCACCCATATCGTCTTCAGAAGTTGAGAAACCGAGAATGGTTGGGCCAACAAGTTCTTCACTCAAGATATCAAACTGAGTACCTTCGAGTGAGCGTTTTGCCAAAGTGTTACGTACGATACGTGTCGTTACACCAAGCTTACGAGCCTCAACACGAAGTTGAGTTAATTTCTCTACGCTAGAACCTTGATAGTTAGCCACAACAACAGAAAACGCTTTAGAAGCAACTTCGCTTACTTCTGCAACGATCTGTTTTTTGTCTTCGATAAGAAGAGCCATTGTAAAACCTCCTAACGGTGATTTATGCACCTAAACAGGTACACTCCCAATTCGTAAATCTTTCGATTTACACGCGGAGGAGGAATAAATCACACCACCGCGTCTACTCAGACTGGTCTATTAAGAAGATCGCTTGCAAACAAGCTCACTTCGCCTGAGGTCTTTGACGCTGATAAATTTACATTTATCAATTCAAAGTCCGCCTGATGGGTTGGATATAACCAAAGGCCATATCCAAAATCAGGACTTTAAAATTCTTGACTAAGTTAAGACTTAGTTTGAAACGTTGTTTACGTCAACAACAAGACCTGGGCCCATAGTTGAGCTTAAAGTGATCTTTTTGATGTAAACACCTTTAGAGGTAGCAGGCTTTAACTTTTTCAAGTCTGCAACTAAAGTTTCAACGTTTTGACGGATTGCTTCAGCAGTGAAACCAACCTGACCAATCGCAGCGTGGATAATACCCGCTTTGTCTACGCGGTAACGCGCCTGACCTGACTTCGCATTTTTAACTGCAGAAGCTACGTCTGGAGTAACCGTACCCACTTTCGGGTTTGGCATTAAGCCACGTGGACCAAGAATCGTACCCAACTTACCTACAACGCGCATTGCATCTGGAGCTGCAATCACAACGTCAAAGTCAAGGTTACCTTGTTGAATGCTTTCAGCAAGGTCATCAAAACCAACGATGTCAGCACCTTCAGCTTTAGCAGCTTCAGCAGCAGCACCTTGAGCAAATACAGCAACACGTACAGTTTTACCAGTACCGGCTGGAAGTGTCGTAGCACCACGAACAACTTGGTCAGATTTACGTGGGTCAACACCAAGGTTTACCGCAACATCCATTGACTCTTTGAACTTAGCAGCTGGTAGGCTGTTAAGAACTTGTACCGCTTCTTCCAAAGTGTAAACTTTGTTTGCTTCAAGAGCAGCAGCAATGGCTTTTTGACGTTTAGTTAACTTTGCCATGTCTTATAGCTCCACTTCCAAGCCCATAGAACGTGCAGAACCAGCGATGGTACGAACACGTGCGTCTAAATCAGCACCAGTAAGATCTGGTTCTTTAGTAGTCGCGATTTCTTCCAATTGAGCACGAGTCAACTTACCAACTTTAGTTTTGTTCGGTACAGATGAACCCTTTTGGATACCTGCAGCTTTCTTAAGAAGAATAGAAGCAGGAGGAGTTTTCATGATGAATGTGAACGACTTGTCGTTGTACACAGTGATCACGACTGGAATTGGCAAACCAACTTCAAGTTTTTGTGTAGCAGCATTGAATTCTTTACAGAATGCCATGATGTTTACACCACGTTGACCCAAAGCAGGACCAATTGGTGGAGATGGATTCGCTTTACCAGCTGGAACTTGCAGCTTGATATAGCCGTCAATCTTCTTAGCCATTATCTATTACCTCTGGGTACAAACGCCGTGAGGCTCCCCAATTTTCATTTCACAGCACCAAAGCACTGTAATAACAATGCCCGATTAAATCGGGCGCTTTCCAACCAATTCAAATTAAACCGTTTTTTCGACTTGACGAAATTCAAGTTCAACCTGAGTTGGACGGTTAAATACATTAATCGTCAACGTGAGACGTGACTTTTCGTACAGTACCTCTTCCACGACTCCTTTAAAGTCTGTGAACGGACCGTCGATCACCAACAATTCTTCGCCTGGTTCAAACATCGTCTTCGGACGAGGTGCTTCACCAGTATTGCGTACACGTGCAAGAATAGCATCCGCTTCTTTTTGCGTAATTGGGGCAGGCTTTTCAGCAGTACCACCAATAAATCCAAGCACTTTTGGACATTCTTTTACAATGTGCCAAGTTTCATCATTCATTTCCATTTCGACTAACACATAGCCCGGAAAGAATTTACGCTCAGATTTGCGTTTCTTGCCATCCTTCATCTCAACCACTTCTTCGGTTGGAACAAGGACTTCACCAAAGCTATCGGCAACAGCGCTACGCTGGATTCGCTCATTAAGCGAACGCATCACCTGCTTTTCATAACCAGAGTAGGCATGAATAATATACCAACGTTTCATAGCTCTTTTACCCGATAATCAACTTAATTAACCAACCTAAACCATAGTCAAAACACCACAACACAATGGATGTAATCACTACGACCAACAGCACCTGCCAAGATGTAGTCACTGTTTCTTGCTTGGTCGGCCAAGTTACTCGACGCAACTCAATTCGCGCATCTTTAAGTAAACGAACAAAGCCTTTACCTTGATGGGTGGCGTATAATAAACCTAAAGCGACGACGATACAAGTCAAAATTACAGCGACACGCACCCAAACACTGGTTGCAGGCGGCCAATATGCAGGCAAATATTGATTTACCATGGCTGCACCAATCAATAACGCCAGTGCAATAACCCATAACACTACGTCTAATGCAGATGCAGAAGTGACAACTTCAGCAGAATTGTTTCGTTGAGGAATTGGCGCGTCGCTTAATGCGTCACGCGATTTATCGTTCGACATTTTTGTACTCGTCGTAGAATTCGCGACTTATTATATGACAATTAAGCCAGCATCAAGCTTTTATTTAGAAAAAAATGGCAGGCCAGGAGGGACTCGAACCCCCAACATTCGGTTTTGGAGACCGACGCTCTACCAATTGAACTACTGACCTATGACACACAAGCCGAGAGTCTAGACCCCCGGCTTGTGAAATGCAACTTTATTTGATTATGCAGTTACTTTCGCAACAACACCAGCACCTACAGTACGACCACCTTCACGGATCGCAAAACGTAGACCTGGGTCCATTGCGATTGGGTGGATCAATTCTACTGACATTTCAACGTTGTCGCCTGGCATTACCATTTCAACGCCGTCTTGTAATTGGATTGCACCAGTTACGTCAGTCGTACGGAAATAGAACTGTGGACGGTAACCGTTAAGGAACGGAGTATGACGACCACCTTCTTCTTTAGAAAGTACGTATACTTCTGCGTCGAATTTAGTGTGCGGCTTGATTGTACCTGGTTTAGCAAGTACTTGACCACGTTGTACGTCTTCACGCTTAGTACCACGAAGAAGAACACCACAGTTCTCGCCCGCACGGCCTTCGTCTAGAAGTTTACGGAACATTTCAACGCCAGTTACTGTCGTAGTTTGTGTATCACGGATACCTACGATTTCAACTGATTCGCCTACTTTCACGATACCAGCTTCTACACGGCCAGTTACTACTGTACCACGACCAGAAATTGAGAATACGTCTTCGATTGGCATCAAGAATGCTTTGTCGATTGCACGCTCTGGCTCTGGGATGTAAGAGTCTAGTGCTTCTACAAGCGCAAGAACTGAAGGCTCGCCGTACTGACCTGCGTCACCGTTAAGCGCTGCAAGTGCAGAACCACGGATCACTGGAGTGTCGTCGCCCGGGAAGTCGTAAGTAGATAGAAGTTCACGAACTTCCATTTCTACAAGCTCAAGAAGCTCTTCGTCGTCTACAAGGTCGCATTTGTTCAAGAATACAACGATGTAAGGTACACCTACCTGACGAGAAAGAAGGATGTGTTCACGAGTTTGTGGCATAGGACCGTCAGTCGCTGCACACACAAGAATCGCGCCGTCCATCTGAGCAGCACCAGTAATCATGTTTTTAACGTAGTCGGCGTGGCCTGGGCAGTCAACGTGCGCGTAGTGACGAATTGGAGAATCGTATTCTACGTGTGAAGTATTAATGGTAATACCACGTGCTTTTTCTTCTGGAGCCGAGTCGATTTGCGAGTAATCTTTCGCTTCACCGCCGTAAGTTTTCGCACAGATAGTTGCGATCGCAGCAGTAAGAGTTGTTTTACCATGGTCAACGTGACCAATTGTGCCCACGTTTACGTG
>NZ_JVOR01000093.1:0-2073 GCF_001054715.1 Acinetobacter sp. 243_ASPC
CTGGCGCTGTGGTATCCAGTACGATTGGATAAGCACCTGAATCCGGGCTCGACTGGCCTGCACCATCGGTCTGTTTCGCAATCAGGTTCTTGGTGCCGTCTGCACCTAGATCCGTCGTGGTCACACTCCAGGTCCCGTCTGAAGCCACTGTGGTTGAACCCACTGCCGTGCCGTCAACATATACCGTCACCACCGCACCCACTTGCCCGGTACCACTGATGGTCGGCGTGCGGTCATCTGTGGTCTGGTTCTTCTGCAGATCTCCTGTCACATCACCCTGATTATCTGTCACGCTCTGAATGGATGGCGCCGATGGGGCTGCACCCACCACCTTGAATTGCCATGCCGCGCTTTGCGGTCCTTCGTTACCTGCTGCATCCACACCACTGGCGGTGAAACTGTGCGGTCCTGCACCAATCGGTGTACTTGGCGTGAAGCTCCATTTGCCATCTGTACCCACGGTCGCACTGCCTAGGTATGCGCCATTGTCGTAGACTTTCACGATCGCTACCGAGGCATCTGCCGTTCCTGAATATGCCGGACGGGTGTCATCGGTCAGACTATCTGGACTGTTGCTGATGGTGCCCTGAATCGCGCCCACATCATCGTACAGATCCAGCACCGTGACTGCATTTGCCAATGGCGGGATGGTATCTACGGTCAGGTTGAAGCTTGTTGAAGTCGTACCCACATTGCCGGCCTGATCTACAATCGCAGCAGTGTAGCTGTGTGGTCCTTCGCTGACATTGCTCAACTGGTAACTGAAGCTTCCACCGGTGACGGTTGCTGTACCCAGTAAAGTAGTGCCTTCATAAATCTGTACGCTATCGCCTTCTTTAAGACCTGTCACTGTACCTTTGAGCAATGGTGAGGTGTCGTTGGTCGTGGTGCCTGTACCGAAGTCTCCTGTATTCGGCGCAACATCGTCTGCATAGCCAGTCAGGCTAATGCTGTTGTCGGCGGTCGGAGCTTGGGTATCCACCACGATCACTTGTGTCGCCGCAGTACCGGTATTGCCAGCTGCATCCACCACGCGGGTCTGGATGCTGTAGCTGCCATCGGCAAGTGTATTGCCTGTGTTGTCATAGCTCCAGCTGTTGCCACTGCCTTGGACTGCATTGATCCAGGTTGCACCGCCATTGAGTGAAATCTGTACATATTCGCCTGACGCCAGCGTGCCTGTCGTGCTCAGGTTGAACACCAAGGTGTTGTCGCTGGTCACAAAGTCACTGCCTGAACTGCCGGTGTCTTGGGTAATGCTCACCAGACTTGCTGTCGCGGTCGGTGCGGTCAGATCCACATTAACTGTAAACGGATCGCTCTTGCCGCTTTCGTTGCCCACAGGATCGGTCGCAGTCACGCTTAGGTTGTGCGGACCTTCGGTCAAGCCAGGTGCCGGGATGGTGTAGTTCCAGCGACCATCTGCTCCTACCGTGACACTGCCCACCACATCATTGCCGTCATATACCTTGATCACATCACCCGGTGTCGCGCCTGTACCACTGAGTGTCGGTGTGGTGTCATCCGTGCTGGCACCGTTGCCAAGCGGACCTTGTACCAGACCCACATCGTCACTCACCAGACCAATGCTCGGAATGCTCGGTGCCGTGGTGTCAATCGTCAGATTGAAACTCGCGCTGCCTTGTGTTCCTGCCGCATTGCTCGCAGTGGCCGTATAGCTATGTGACCCTTCGCTTTGTGTTGGTAAGGTGTAGCTCCAGTTACCGCTACTATCCACCACCGCTGAGCCAACCGCCGCGCCACCATCGACGCTGATCGTCACGATCGCTCCCGCTGTACCTGTTCCCACCAGTGTTGGTGTGGTGTCATCGGTTGCAGCATTGTTGGCCAGGTCACCGACCTTGCTGCCAACATTGTCGACCGCCTTGTTGATGCTTACCACCACATTCGTGGTGTCTACCGTAAAGTTCAGTGCATCACTGGCCGCGCTGGTGTTGCCTGCCGCATCCGTCGCAGTCGTGGTAATGCTGTGTGGTCCGTCCACCAAGCCTGTCGATGGCGTGAAGCTCCAGGTGCCATCGCTTGCAACGGTGGTGCTGCCCAGTACCGTAT
>NZ_JVOR01000094.1:0-1507 GCF_001054715.1 Acinetobacter sp. 243_ASPC
ACCGTAGATACCATCCCGCCATTGGCAAATGCAGTCACGGTGCTGGATCTGTACGATGATGTGGGCGCGATTCAGGGCACCATCAGCAACAGTCCAGATAGTCTGACCGATGACACCCGTCCGGCATATTCAGGAACGGCAGATGCCTCGGTAGCGATCGTGAAAGTCTACGACAATGGCGCATACCTAGGCAGTGCGACCGTGGGTACAGATGGCAAATGGAGCTTCACGCCAAGTACACCGATTGGTGCAGGACCGCACAGTTTCACCGCCAGTGGTGTGGATGCAGCAGGTAACGAAGGACCGCAAAGCGCGGCATGGCAATTCAAGGTGGTGGGTGCAGCCCCATCGGCGCCATCCATTCAGAGCGTGACAGATAATCAGGGTGATGTGACAGGAGATCTGCAGAAGAACCAGACCACAGATGACCGCACGCCGACCATCAGTGGTACCGGGCAAGTGGGTGCGGTGGTGACGGTATATGTTGACGGCACGGCAGTGGGTTCAACCACAGTGGCTTCAGACGGGACCTGGAGTGTGACCACGACGGATCTAGGTGCAGACGGCACCAAGAACCTGATTGCGAAACAGACCGATGGTGCAGGCCAGTCGAGCCCGGATTCAGGTGCTTATCCAATCGTACTGGATACCACAGCGCCAGTGAAACCTGGTGTGGTGACAGCAATTGACGATCAAGGCCAGATCCAAGGTCCGATTGCCAATAACGGCACCACCGACGACAAGAATCCAGAATTCAAAGGTACGGGTACCGCAGGTGACGTGATTACCATTAAAGATGGTAATACGGTACTGGGCAGCACCACCGTTGCAAGCGATGGCACCTGGAGCTTCACGCCATCGACAGGCTTGGTGGACGGACCACACAGCATTACCACGACTGCGACGGATGCGGCAGGCAACACCAGCGCGGCCAGTGATGCACTGAACTTTACGGTAGACACCACGAATGTGGTGGTAAGCATCAACAAGGCGGTCGACAATGTTGGCAGCAAGGTCGGTGACCTGGCCAACAATGCTGCAACCGATGACACCACACCAACACTGGTGGGAACAGGTACAGCGGGAGCGATCGTGACGATCAGCGTCGATGGTGGCGCGGCGGTTGGCTCAGCGGTGGTGGATAGTAGCGGTAACTGGAGCTACACCTTACCAACACAAAGCGAAGGGTCACATAGCTATACGGCCACTGCGAGCAATGCGGCAGGAACACAAGGCAGCGCGAGTTTCAATCTGACGATTGACACCACGGCACCGAGCATTCCGAGCATTGGTCTGGTGAGTGACGATGTGGGTCTGGTACAAGGTCCGCTTGGCAACGGTGCCAGCACGGATGACACCACACCGACACTCAGTGGTACAGGCGCGACACCGGGTGATGTGATCAAGGTATATGACGGCAATGATGTGGTGGGCAGTGTCACGGTAGGAGCAGATGGTCGCTGGAACTACACCATCCCGGCACCTGGCTTGACCGAAGGTCCGCACA